>SKVA01000146.1 GCA_007129695.1 Spirochaetaceae bacterium
TATTGTCGGTTGCGTCGGCGGCTGTTCGTGAACGCCGCGGTTCTTCTGGTGTTGATGGTCGGCGCGTACCCGGCGCACGCGCGCGACCAGATCGGTGGCGTGAGCTTCTTCGATGGGGATCCGCTCCTGATCCGCGACGGAGTGCGCCTGGTGCCCAGAATCGACTTCGGGACGCGGGTGGAGAACTTCGACGCGTTCATCACCGATGAGAGAAGCTCGGTAGAGATCGTTCTGGATCGGGCTACCGGAATCGACGCAACGATCACGATCGCTGCGTCGACGCGGCTCTACCTTGATGTCACCGCGCTGCGCCCGGAGCAGGACGCGACGGTGGAGCTTATCGGCGGAACCGTGTCCGTGGTCGCCCGGAGCCTCGGCCGCGCGTCGCGGTTCAGCGTGACGACGCCGACCGCGGTGTTCGGTGTGCGCGGGACGACCTTCACGATCGTCGGTGCCGAAGGAGGCGATCTCCTGGTAGTCGCCGATGAAGGGATGGTCGAGGTGACCGACGCCGGCGGTCGAATCGCGTTCGCATCACCCGGCGAGGCGGTCGAAATAGACCCGGAGGAGGCGATCCTTCGGACCCGGCGGTACGACCGCGCGCGGCGCGACCTCTTCGTCGACGAATGGCGGCGCGAGAGGCGGGCGGTGCTGCTGCGGCGCGCCGAACGGCTGATCCCGCTCTACGCCGACCGGTACGCGATCGCGCGGGAACGGTTCATCGCGCACTACCGACAGCTGCTCGCGCGGCGCGATGTGTTCGACGCGTGGATGGAGGAGGGGCGTCGCGGCCTACCGGGCAGGCCGATCGAGCAGGCGCAGGCGGCACGCGAGATCTTCGGTCTGATCCGCCAGATCCGGGTGAGCGCGCGCGCGTATGAGTCGCTGCTTGATCAGCTCGATCGGATCGCGGGAGTCGTCGCGGGAACCCGACTCGATCACGATGTGTTCAGGCAGGTCCACAACGACCGGCCGATCTTTGACGAGCGTTTCGCGGAGGTGCGATCGATCCTCAAGGCGTACGCGCTGCGCCACGGCGGTGTGGTCCCGCGATTCCCGGCCGATGAGGCCCCGGCCGATGTCGACTGAGTTCTACACCGCGCTCGCCGAGCACTACGACGCGCTTTTTCGCATCGAGAAGACCACCCTCCGGTTCCTGACCGACCACGGTGCCGTCCACGGCGCGCGCGTCCTTGACGTCGCGTGCGGAAGCGGCGCGTACACGCGCGCGCTCGTCGACCGCGGAGTCGACGCGTTCGGGACCGATCTGTCCGACGCGATGATCGACCGCGCGCGCTCTTGCGGTCTTGCCGCCGACCGGTGCGAAGTCGCCGACATGCTCGATGCCCGTGATCATCACGCTGCGCCCTTTGATCTGGTCTTCTGCATAGGCAACTCGATAGCGCACCTGTCGTCGTACGACGACGTCTCACGGTTCGTCGCGAGCGCGGCCGATGCGTTGTGCGCCGGGGGAACGCTGGTCCTGCAGTTCGTTGACGTGTCGGACCTACCGGTCGACGGCGAACGACGCCTGCCCGCGTTGCAGGGTCCCGGCGTGGAGTTCGAGCGGACGTACCGGCGCGTCGGAGCCGACGCGATCCACTTCGACGCGCGGTTGATCGTGGAATCGAACCGGTCGAATCGCCCGGCTTCGGGCGCTCCTCGAACGGCCGATCTGTCGCAGCGCCTCCTGCTGCTATCGGCCGATCGAATCGAGCGGATGCTCTGCGCTTGCGGGTTCGGGTCGGTTCTGGTATACGGTGGGTTCGGCGCTGCGCCACCACGGCCGGACTCGTGGGTCCGGGTGGTGGTCGCCTCGCGCGCACGTCCTGAGACCGTGGAGGAACCGTGTCCCGACTGAAATTCGCCGGCGCCGACTACGCCGGAGCGCTCGGCTTCTTTGTCTACGCGTCGAGCGTCGTCGTCACGCCGATCGTGTTGCTGCGACTCGGCGAAGACCTTGCGTTCGGTCTGGCCGAAGGTGGCGGGATCGAGGCGGTCCGCGCGTTCTTCCTGCTTGCGATCCTCATCGCGAGCGGTGCGGCCGCCGCGCGTTGGGGCAAAATACCGACGCTGGCCGTCGGAGGGCTCGTACTGGCGGTTGGCCTGTTCGCGTACGCCGCCGCCCCAAGCTACGCGATCGTGCTTGCCGCGGTAGTTCTGGTCGGGCTGGGCGGTGGGATCCTTGAGGCGCTGATCAACCCGCTGATACAGGATGCGCACCCCGACGACTCGGGGCGCTACCTGAACGTCGTCAACGCGTTCTTCAGCGTCGGCGTGCTGGTCTCGGTGGTGGTCGTCGGCGATCTACTGACCCGCGGCGTGTCGTGGCGGGTGCTTGTCGCCGGAGTCGGCGTACTGGCAGTCGGTACCGCGGCACTGTTCGGGTTCGCGAGCCGCCGCGACCGGCCGAATCGGCGCACCGCCGCCGTGGATGAGTCCGGCGCCGGGTTTCTTCGTTCGGCCGCGCGAATCGTGCGCGAACCGCTGTTCTGGATCTATTCGGTAGCGATGTTCTGCGGCGGAGGCGCCGAAGGCGCGTTCACGTTCTGGAGCGCGAGCTACATCCAGATCCACTTCGATGCCGTTGCGCGCGCGGGCGCGATCGGCACCGCGGCGTTTGCGGCAGGCATGGTCGTAGGTCGCATCGGGTTCGGCCGTCTGGTTCGCCAGGGTGGACTCCAGACGCTGATCATCGCGTCGGCGCTCGCCGGCGTGGTCCTGAGCCTCATCGCGTACCGCGTCGACGGGATGGGTGCGCTCTACGCGGTGCTGTTTGCGGCGGGCGTGTCGATCGCGTGCTTCTGGCCGAGCATCCAGTCGCACGCGGCGACTCGCGTGCCGCACGACTCGACCACGCTGTTCGTGTTGCTGTCGTGCGCGGGGATCCCGGGGTTCGGCCTCACATCGTGGGCGATGGGTCTGATCGCGGAGCGTGCCGGCCTGCGCGCGAGCCTCCTTGTGATCCCGGCGCTGCTGATGGTGCTCGCCGTCGCGATGGTCGCCGGGTCGCGGATCGGTAGCCGGCCCGGGGGTCGGGAGAGCGCTACACGATGAGCGGTCGATCGAGCATCTGCTCGTAGAGCCCGAAATACGCGCGCGCGGTCGCGGCGTGGCTGAACCGTTGGCTCGAGTCGCGCATGATCCGCGCAACGTTCGCGGATCGAAGCTCGGCGTCGCATTGGAAGAACCGGACCGCTTCCGACAGCGCCCATCGCAGCCCGCTCGTATCGTAGTTGCGGAACACGAACCCGTTGCCGCCGCCGGTCGACGGATCGAGGTGCGTTACCGTGTCGTGCAGGCCTCCGGTGTCGTGGACGACCGGCAGCGACCCGTAGATCGCGCCGATCATCTGCGGCAGCCCGCACGGCTCAAAGCGCGACGGCATCAGCACGAAGTCCGACGCGGCGAACCCCAGGCAGGAGAGCCGTTCGTTGAAGTCGCACACGGCGACGCGACGACCGATGCGCGAGCGCGTAACCGTGTCGCGGATTCTCTGCTGGTACGGGCCGTCGGCGATGAACGCAATCTGCATCCCGACGAGCGTGTGCTCGCGGACGAGCTCCGGAAGCAGCTCGTCGAGTAGCTCGCATCCCTTCTGCGACGGATCGAGTCGCGACGGCCAGAAGAACAGCGGCGCGTCCGGGTCCTCCGGAAGACCGACCTCTGCCTGGAACGCGGTCTTGTTCGCTCGCTTCCCGCTCCGGTGGTCGTCGGCGGTGTAGTTCGTCACAAGGCTCCGATCGGTATCGGGCCGATACCGCTCGGGAGGGGCGTTGAGAATCCCTGCCGCGCATCCGGAACGGTGCTTTTCGATCACCTCCTGCCGGACGCTGTTCGGCACGAAGTGGTGATCGCCGCGGACCACCTCGTCCAGGAACGTCGGGCTCACCGTGTTCACGAAGTGCGATGAGAAGATGCCGCTTGCGAGCAGATCGACCGGATTGTCGCGTCCGATCGACTCGAACTCCGCGGGGAATCGGGCGAAGTAGAGCTGCCGCCAGAAGTCACCAACCGGAATGCCGCTGCGCTCGATCGTATCGATGTCCGCGTACTGCGTGTGGATATTGTGGATCGTCATCAGACACGGGATATCGAGCCGCCGCGCCGCGCCGACCACCAGCCCGGTCATCCAGTCGTTGCAGTGCACCAGGTCGGGACTCACCTCGGTCAGGATGTGGTTGATCACTTCCCGCTGAAACCGCAGCGATGATTCGAGCTCGTCGCCGCTGTAGACGCCGACTCGCCGGTGGAAGAAGCTGTCCTCGGCGAAGTGGAGCCGCCGTTCGGGGACCTTCCGTTTGTAGTCGCGCATGTGTTTGGCCACGAGCGTGCTGATGTCGCCGTGGAACATCCGGCGGTAGTTCGGGAGCGCTACGTGGACGTCGGCGCCCATCTCGTAGAGCGCGGCGACGATGCCCTGAGTGACGTCGGCCATCCCGCCGGCCTTCGCGACGACTCGGCCGCCGTTGTGACTCATGCCCGGAGGAACCGATGCGATCTCGGGGGTGACCACAAGGATCCGTGGTCCTTTCTTCTTTACCCTGACCATCACCGCTCCCACGACATGATACCCGCGAATTCGGCGATGGGCAAACACTTTGGGCGGAGTCGGTCGCGCAGCCGGCCGCCTTTCCGTCGGCTGCGCTACGATGGTATGCTTGCGTATGCCAGAGAAACCGATCGACGCGGCGCTCGACATCCTCGGTACGCGCCGGCTCCTTCTGTCGATCCACGATTCGAGTTTTCCAAGTCGTCCAGAAGAGGAGATCGGTCGCGGATCGCCGTACGCGCTCGGCGGGTACGATTTCCTGTCGTTCATCCGCTCTCTTGGCTTCAACGGTATCCAGTGCGGCCCGCAGGGGCGGACCGCCCGGGGCAATCCGTCACCGTACGACAGCACCGCATTTTCGCGCAACCCGCTGTCGCTCGCGTTCTCGAACCTGCCCGACCGGTGGCAGGCCCTGGTCGATCGCTCGGCGATCGAACACGCCGTGGAATCGACGACGCTCGCGGCCACCGACCGGTCCGACCACGAGCAGGCCTACGACACGAATGCGCGCCTGCTCACGCTCGCGCATGAAGCACACGCTAACCTACCAACCGACTCGTTCGATGCGTTTCGGGCGGCGAACCGGCACTGGCTCGAGCCCGACGCGGTCTACCAGGCGTTGACCGGCGATCACGACTCGCTCGACTGGACGACGTGGGCCGACAGCCGCGGAGACCGGACGCTCTTCTGCGCCGATGGGCGTACCCGTGCCCGCTCCGAGCGTCGCGTCGCGGAGATCCGCCGTCAGTACGCGGTGCAGATCGAGCGGTACGAGCTTGCGCAGTTTCTGGTGCACGAGCAGCACGCGCAGTTCCAGCAAGCCGCGCACCAGATCGGCGTTGCGCTGCTCGCCGATTTGCAGGTCGGACTCTCATCGCGTGACATCTGGCGGTTTCAGCCGCTGTTCATGCCGGGGTACCGGCTCGGCGCGCCGCCGAGCCGGACCAACAGCGAAGGTCAGCCGTGGGGGTACCGTGTGCTCGATCCGGCGTGGTACGCCGAACCGACGGCGATCGGTAGCGTTGTCGACTACCTGCGCGCGCGGTCGGACAAGCTGATGGCGGAGTTCGACGGCGTGCGCATCGACCACCCGCAGGGCCTCGTCTGTCCGTGGGTCTACCGGGACGACGACCCCGATCCGTTTCACGCGGTGCAGCACGGTGCGCGACTCTTCTCGTCGCCCGATCTTGCCGATCATCCCGACTTGCGCGCGTACGCGATCGCGCGATCCGATCAGCTCGCGCGCGGCGCCCACATCCGTCACGCCGACGCGTGGGTCACCAGCCTCGACGACGATCAGGTTGAGCGGTACGGCACGCTGCTCGCGGTGGTTGTCGAGTCCGCGCGGCGGTTCGGCAGAGACGCGCGCGACGTCGCGTGCGAGACGCTGAGCACGCAACCGTATCCGCTGAAGCGCGTCATGGAGCGCTTCGCACTCGGTCGTTTCCGGATCACGCAGAAGATGAAGGTCGATGTACGCGACGATCCGTACCGAAGCGATCGTGCGTCCCGGTCGGACTGGATCATGATGGGCAATCACGACACCCCTTCGATCTGGAGCGTCGTCGATCGATGGCGCGCTGAGGATCGTACCGCCGAACCGGCGGCGTACCTGGCGCGCAGGCTGATGCCTGCCGATCAGGTCGACCGGTACGAGCGCGCGCTGCGCGACGACGCCAGGCAGATGGTCCACGCGCTCTTTGCCGACGTGCTTGTCAGCAACGCCGAAAATGCCGTGGTGTTCTTTGCCGACCTGATCGGCAGCCGCGAGACCTACAACCGTCCAGGAACAGTCGGGTCGCAGAACTGGAGCCTGCGCGTTCCGCCGTCGTACCGCGATGACTACGCCCGGCAGGCGCCGGCGCTCGATGCGCTCAACATCGCGTACTCGGCGTCTGTCGCGCTGCGCTCGCCGCTGGTGCGGCACCCCGATTCCGAGCGACTCGCCTACCGGCTGAATAACCCGTAGACGCTCTGTGCGCACGACGGGCAGCGGCCCTGGTCGATCCTGTCGTGCGCCGTGGCGAATCGGTGCCGGTCGACGCACAGCGCGCCGCACGACGGGCACCACGTCTTTTCGCGCCGGTCGTCGGAGCCACCGAACGCGTACACATGCGGGATAGAGATCTCCGCGTCGATTCGCCTGTACACGTCGTCGAGGAAGCCGCTTCGCGTCGGGCGGTGGCGCTGCATTCCGTGCGCCGGGTGAAACCGGCTCAGGTGCCATACCCGGACGCCGGCGTCCGCGAGCTCGTGCCCGAGTGCGACGATTTCATCTACCGAGTGGACGCCTTCGAGCAGCATCGTCGTTACTTCGATGACCGGGCCTTCTGTCGCCGCGATCGAGCGGATGTTCCGTAGCACCGGCTCGAGCCTCCCTCCGCACAGCGATCGGTAGAACCCGTCACCGCCCTTGCAGTCGATGTTGAACGCGTCGATGACCGGGAGGATTCGCGCGAGCGCCTCCTCGGTGAAGAATCCGTTCGTGACCATCGCTGTGAGCCCGCCTGCGTCGTGCACCGCGGTCGCGCAGTCGATCATGTAGTCCTGCCAGACCGTCGGTTCGCTGTACGTGAACGCGACGACCCGGGTCGCACCGGGCTCGAACGCGTCGATCATTCGGGCGACGATGTCATCGGGGCCGGCCGTCTGGAACGCGTGGCGGTCTCGGTACTCGGGCTGCGATATACTCCAGTTCTGGCAGAAGCTGCAGCGGAAGTTGCACCCGAACAGCGCAACCGACAACGCCGATGCTCCGGGGAACACGTGGTAGAGCGGCTTTTTCTCGATCGGGTCGACCGCGAGCGATACCACGTGGCCGTAGTTGACCGTCCGGATGCCACCGGCCGTTACCGGCTGACCCGATGCGGGCTGTCCAGCGTCGCGTCGCCTGACTCCGCAACGACCCGATTGCCCGGGTGAAAGATTGCAGCGGTGCTCGCAGAAATCACACCTCATCGCGGCGCTCCACCTTGAGCGACTCGAACACGAGGATCTTCGCGTCGGGGCGGCGTGCGCTCCCGAACGGCAAGTCTGCTTTCCGCTCGAGCATCCGCAGCGTCGTCTCGACGTCCCACCGCTGCTCTGTCGCGACCTCGGGAAGGAAGACAGCCTTCTTCGAACCAACCTCCACGATGACCCCGTGCATCCCGAGCACGATCCGGTCGATGCTCGACTCGCGCGCGCGCGTGAGGATCGACAACGATAGCGATACTCCCGGCAGCTCCGCCGGAGTGACCGCGTCGAAGCGATAGTCGGCGAGAGCCGCGTCGCGGATGACCTCTGGAAGGATCTCGCGAAGCGTCCGTGACCCGGCGAACGTACCGATGCAGCCGCGCAGAGTCCCGACCGTGTAGAGCGTCGCGAACGCTCCGTAGCGGGCGTCAAGGACACGATCCAACGGCGCCGGTAGCGTCGGAGTCGCCTTGGGAAGCGGTTCATCGGTTACGGCGGCACGAAGGACCGTCTCGCCGTAATCAAGGAGCGAATCGCGCTCCTGGCGGTCGAGGCTCGGCAGCATCGACGCATCCAGGCCGCCTCGCGAGGTCATTGTCTCAAGCCCTCGGGACCGGCGATGATGGTCGCGTAGCAGACGAACTCTGCGCTCTGCCTGCCGGCGGTGTTCGAGTTGTAGTAGAGCGCCCGATCGCCGACGTATCCCCACCGGGAGGCAAGGTCTGTCGCGACGGCGATCGGGTACCTGCCGCAGACGGTCGTCCGCCGCTTCCGGATGATACGCCAGACCGCTTCGGTGTCGGCCGATGCGATCGCGCCGGCCAGAGCTAGGTCGTCGCCGGCGACCCGCTGTTCTAGTTCGGGCCCGGCCGTGGTTCCGTACGGAGCGTAGTCAAAGCGCGATCCGTAGTGCGTGAAGTCGCTCGATACGAGTACGAGCGTCCGCTCGGGCCCGCCGCAGTGGTCGATAGCCGAGCAGAGCTCGCCCGCGCGTTCCCCGACGCTCCGGCGGCTTGTGAGTTCGGGGACCAGCACGACGGCGAGCCGCACCGCATCCCCGAACAGGTATCGCACGTATGGCAACAGCAGTTCGACCGCGTGCTCGCGTTCGATCGCGGCGTCGGCAAAATCGACTACCGTCGCGTCGTCGGTCCAGAACCCGGGCGTGCCGGCGATCGGACCAAGCGGGGTCTGATGCTCATCGAAGCGTTCTCCGTGCAGTCGGTCGGGAGTCAGGCCGGCAGCGTGGCTCGGCGCAAGGATCACGACCCGATCGATCGACTCAGCATCGACCGTCGCGAACGCCGCCGCCATCCCCGCGGCCGAATACGCGAGTCCGGCGTGCGGGACCACCGCGAGTCGGGTACCGTGACCGCGAGGGGCCGCAGCGAGCGAGTTCTGCAGCAACCGCCGGAGGCTGATCGGGTCAGAATCGTACCAGTTGCCAGCGTAGCGGCATCGGTTTGTCGAACGATCGCGGGGCATACCTCGAGTATACGGCGCGTTGGGCGCTCCGTGAACCGTCGACACCGGCCCGGCAGTCGGAACGCGAGCAAAAAAAACGGCCGCCCCACCGTGGCGGCCTGAAGAA
>SKVA01000091.1 GCA_007129695.1 Spirochaetaceae bacterium
GGGATGCGCAGGGCGCGAAGCGGCCCCCGGCGCGGGCGTTCGATGTACGTATCGGCTCCGTTCAGTGCGTGACCCGCTCGATCGTGACGTCCGTGATCGCGATCGCTCCGGTGGAATCGCCAAGGTCGAACACGAGCCGCGCGTGCTCGTCGGTTGCCGAGCCCATCGTAAACGTCAGGTCGTACCTCTCGGTCCCCTCGGCGAGCGTGACGCTACGGTACCCGGAATATGAGTCCCACGGCGCACGTGCGCGCCCGACGTATACGGTCGCAGTCCGCGTCACGCCGGTCGTCGCCGTGAAGGTCATCCGGTACAGGCCTTGCCGCTCGACGGGAATACCACCTCGCGTAAGCTGAACGTTCCACGCCTGGGTACCCGTGCGATCGATCGTCACGGTCAGCTCCCGATCGCGCCGCGTGAGTCGGGCCGATGCGGCGCCGTGCGTTGCGAGCGACCAACCGTCGGTGTCGTGGGAAAAATCCGATGCGTACACGGCGGTCGTTGAGACCGGACGGGCCGGAGACAACTCGTCGTGAAGCAGCGCGTTGACGAGCGCGTCGCGAAACGCCCCGCGGGCCGGGTCGTAGATACCGAAACCCGCCGAGAACTCCCAGTACGCCCAGCTCCAGCCGTACTCTTCGAACAACCGCGCGAGAAAGCGCGTCCATCGCACGCGTGACTGGAGGTCGGCTTTGCCGTACGCGCCGAACTCGCCGACGTGAACGGGTATCGAGTTCCGTTCGGCGAACGCCCTCGTCATGCGGAACTCGTTTCTCATGCTCTCGCGTTCGGCCTGTGTGTCGTACCACTCGGTACCCAGCCACGCACTCGCGTCGGCTCCGACCCAACTCGCACCCTGATGCGTGAAGCTGAACGGGTTGTAGTAGTGGACGGTTAGGATCAGACGGTCATCGGCCGGGAGAACCAGGTGCGGTACGCCGCTCAAGCCACCCCACTCTGCGGTCCCGACCAATACGAAACGGTCCGGGTTCGTTCGGCGGATCTCGCGCAACGCGTCTGAGAAGAACTCGTTCCAGAGGTCCGGCGTGAGCTCGCCGTGCGGTTCGTTCAGAACCTCGAACAGCAGCTCCGGGGGATACTTGCGGAAGTACTCGGCGATCTGTCGCCACTGCGACAGAAAGCGCTCGCGCTCGCGATGGGGGTCAGCGAGCAATGCGTCGTGGTGGTGCATGTTGATGATCACGAGCAGCCCGTTGTCGAGCGCGTCGTCGACGACCCCTCGAATCCGCTCCAGGAACCGTGGCTCGATCCCGTACGGCGGGTGAGGCGAGCTGCGAGCAGCGGGCTCCCAGCGCACCGGTATCCGCACGTGGTCGAAGCCCAGGTCGGCGATCATGCGGAAGTACTCGTGCCGGAACGGATTGCCCCACGCGTGCTCCGACGGCGCCTCGAACATGTTGCCCATGTTGATGCCGCGTCCGAGGCGCGCATTCATCGCGAATGCGTCCCCTTCGGCGCCGGCCGTTCGGACCGGGTATTCACCCGTCGATGGTGATGCCGAGGGCGCCGATCCGCAGCCGGACGCGAGCGACGCCAGCACGGTGATCGCCGCGACGATCACGACCGGTCGTGCGAGCATGCATGTCTTCATCGTCAGCAACGTATCGAGCCTGAAGAGACCGGTCAACCCGGACCGACCGGAGATCGCGGAACAGGCTCAGAGTCCGGCGGCTTGCGTGGTCTGCGAATCATACCGACGCTTCCAGACCAAGGTGTCTTCTGACGGCGAAGTAGGCTTCGTCAATGCCGATGCTCCCACCGGTAACGATGAGAGCGGCTTCTTCCCTGAGACAGTCATCTGCCACGAACCGGCTTTCAATGATGTTGCTCTCGATGAAGTTGTGCAGTGCGCATTGAGGATCTGAACAGGCATCCAGGTGTCGTCTGAGAATCGGCAGGAAGTCAGGTCTGCCTTCGGTCGTACGGCGCTTCCATGTCTCGCGCATGAAGCCGTCGGTGCATGTCAGAAAGACCGCTCGTTCCGGTCTGGACACGTTGAAGATCAACTCCGGGAAGCCCAGAAAGGCATCCACGACGATCGGGCTGTCCGCCGACATCTGAATGAGCTCGTCAACCGCCACCTCGAACTCGGCTCGCGCCATCCTGATGTAGTCGTCTGCTATCGCTTGACCGCTGCGACCGTAGAACCAGTCGAACGATCCGCCATGCCTCATCGTCGATCCAATACGGTGCGCAATTGGGTTTGTTTCCGGCGTCGCTGTCTGCCAGTGCTCTATCCAGCGCGCATCGCCGCTCCAGCGTCTGAATCCGAGCTCCTCGCACAGACGTCGTGATATCGTTGTCTTGCCGGCAGCGGCACCACCCCCGATCCAGTAGACGTGGCTCAACAATTCCTTGACTCGTCCATGGTCCCGGTTCATCACCCGCATTTTCGTTCACCAGCGGCAATTGCACAACCGCTCCTCGGGCGGGCCCGGTGCCGGCGGAACACTCCACTGCACGCGGGATCCGCTCCACCTCGTCGGCTCGTCTCATAGCGCACCGGCGCCCGCATCATCTATACTCGCGGGATATAAACGACAACCAGAGGGCGAAACATGGCCATGTTCCTGTCACCAATCCGACCCGACGATCCGCCAAGCCGCAGGGCGTGGGACAACTGCACGATCCACGACGGGACGGCCTTCTACGCGTTCTTCAACACGACCGACGTCAACGCTTCGCCGCGCGCCTACGGTCTCGACATCGCGCGCTCGAACGACGGTGTGCACTGGGAGTTCATCGCGCGCGATCTCATCCCGATCCGCGGCGCGCACGCCGGATACGGCATCCTCAACGCGGGCGATCGCGTGTTCTACTATCCCACCGTTACCGACAAGAACCGACACATACACTTCAAGATCTACGCGTCCGGCGACTACCTGCACTGGGAGCACCTCGGCGACGAGTACGACGTGGAGCCCGACCCCCGCTGGTACGCGGCTCGCTGGGAGGAGATCTGTATCCTCCGCGTACGCGAGGGCGGACATGACGTCTACTACGGCTACATCAGCGCGGAGGTCCGCGACGATGTGTCGCAGTCGAGCCTGGGGGTCCTCAAGAGCTACGACGGCGTGAGCTGGGAGGTGTTGCCTCCGCCGGTGGTCGACTGGCAGGGGCTTCCCGCCCAGCATACAGAAGTCAACTTCTGCGAGAAGATCGACGGACGATACTACCTCGCGCTCAACTGCCGACTCCACTTCGACAGCTACGGGTACTCGAGCTACACCTTCGTGGCCGACTCGCCAACCGGTCCGTTCGTCGCGGACCTCCCGGCCTTCCGCCTCACCGGAACGACGAGCCGCGACATAACCTGGCTCGCGCATCCGCTGCACGCGCCGGATGGCCTGCTCATCGCGCTCTGGCTGAGCGCCCGGCAGGAGCTCGAAATCCCGAGCCGTAGTATGGGGATCGGGCCGCTCAAGCGTCTCGTCGTCGAGCGCGGGCACCTGCGGGTTGCGTGGTGGGAAGGCAACGAGGCGGCGAAGGGCCGGGAGATCGACGTGCCGATCGGGCGGTCGGGCTGGGTTCACCCGGCGGCCGCGGTGCGCGGGGAGCACGACTCGATGGAGGCTGGCGGCGGCGGGCTTACGCTCTCCGCCGGCCGCGACGGCGGCATCGCGTGGCTCGACGCGCGCTTCGACGCCGCCAGGGGTTTCCTCGTGGAGGGACGCGTGGTTGCGACCGTCCACCAAGGCCGCGCCGCGACCCACCAGAAGGGAGCCGCCGCGGGGTTCGTCCTCGAGGACGGCGACGGCAAGGGATACGCGATCATCGCCGATGCGCTTGGCCGTACCCGCGGCGGGTCGTTCCATTTCGCCGATCACCGTATCACGGACGTCGACGAACACGCTGAGGCAGGCAGCTGGCTCGCCAATCACTATGGTGGCGCCGTTGCGGGCCTCGCGGAGTTCCGTCCGGACGACCAGGTCGGCCCGTTCGGCCATGCCCCCTTCAGCGGTATCCGGCACGGCCGCACCCATCGGTTCCGACTCATCGGCCGCGGCGATTTCGTCGAGCTCTACATCGACGACTGGTACGTGCAGACCTACCTCGTCCCGATCGGCTTCACCGGCCGGATCGGGCTCCTCGCCTCCGAAGGCGTCGCGGAGTTCTCCGACGCGCGCGCGTGGGAGCTCGAGGTGTAGCCTCGATGCTCCCCACGCTCATTCGCCGGTGGCTCGCGGTACACGCCGTCTGCCGGCACACCTTCTCGCACGGATAGAGCAGCGCCATCACGACCGGCACAGGCTCGTGGTGCGATCGAAGAGATCCTTTGCTTGTGTCAGGTTCTCCTCCCGGTGAATCGTCCGCGGACGACGTCCGCGCCGTCCCTTAGTGCGTCCAGCCGCTGCGCGAGACGGAGGTCTGGAGCGGTACCGTGCATCTCGCGGACGTAGGGGACGATCCGGTTCGCGACCGGGCCGCCGCCGCGCGTGTGCTCGCGCAGATACGCGGTGTCCGCGATGTCGCTTCGCCGGGCAAGGAGCGCGATGAGGAGCTGGTCGCGAACCCATCGGTGCGCGGGGTCATCGTACACGTTTCTCTGCTCCCGCGGATCGTCGCGGCGGTCGAATAGCTGCCCCTCGTTCTCGTCGACGTAGAAGGAGAGCTTCCAGCGATCGGTCGCGAGCGCCAACGACCGGTAGACGGTCGCGACGGCCGCCGTTCGGGGCGACGGCAGACCTTCCACGAGCGGCCCGAAGAGATCGAATCCCTGCACCGACGGCATCCTCGCGCCGGCCGCAGCGACGATCGTCGCGGTGATGTCCGTCCAGATCGCGAAGCCTCGCCGTTCGCCCTCAGGGAGCGTTCCCGGCATGCTGAGGACGAACGGTACGCGCCAGCTCTCGTCGTAGAAGGTGTGCTTGTCGTTGAACCCGTGGTCGAACAACTGGAGGCCGTGATCCGACGTGAAAATCACGAGCGTGTCCTGCCGCAGCCCCGACTCATCCAGAAAGTCGATCAGCCGGCCCACCTGCGCGTCGCAGTACGCGGCAAGTCCGTAATAGAGCCTGCGGTACCGGTCGATCATCGCGGGATCGGCCCGGTCGATCGTGTTCCCAACTGCCTCGCGCACCGACTCGAACGGACCGTCGATGTACGATGAGGTGGGTTCCTTCGCGGCGTCGCCTCCGTCGAGCGTACCGACGAGCGCGCGAAGCTGCATCGGCTGGGTCGCGAGTTCGCCGTCTGCGTAGTTGACCCGCGGCAGGTCACGGTCGTCGAAGAGCGTGGCCCACTCGCCGGGCGGGTCGTTCGGACTGTGCGGACTCGGCATCGAGCAGAACGCGAAGAACGGGACCCCGTCGGCTCGCGCCCGGTCCATCTCCGCGATCGTCGTGTCGGCGAGGAACGCGTCCATGAACAGCTCGGGAGGGATCGGGTTCGGATGCGCGCTCGATCTGCCGTACCCGTGGGCGCGGATATGGCGCGCGTAGACGTCGTCGGAGTCGCTCCCCTTCTCTCCCTGAAGGATGTGCTGCACGTGAAACGAGTCGGGAACCGGCCCGAAGTGCGCCTTTCCCACCATGATGTTCCGATACCCGGCGTCGGCGAGCGCGTCGGTGAAAACCGGGAGATCGGCCCGTCGGGCGATTCCGTTCTCGATGCATCCGTGGATCGGCGTGTGATACCCGGTGAGCAAGCTCACTCGCGCCGGCATACAGACCGGAGACGCGGTGTGTCCCTGCTCGAAGAGCACCCCTTGTTGCGCAAGCCGGTCGATGCACGGCGAGACCGCGTGTGACGAGCCCATGCACGCGAGGGTGTCGGTACGCTGCGTGTCGGTGGTGATGAGGAGGATGTTGGGTCTGGACAAGGTGGCCTCCGTGGGCATGGGGTTGTGCATAGATTCAGCCTGCTGACTCGGCGTCATTGCGAAACGACTTCAGATTCTCCGTCGCCCAGAGCGCGGCGCGGGTGCGGGAGTGGAGGTTGAGCACGTCGTAGATGCGACTGACGTAGTTGCGCACGGTTTTTTCGCTCAGGTGGAGCGATTCGCTGATCTTCCGGTTCGTCTTGCCCTCGGCAAGGAGCCGAAGAACGTCGACTTCGCGCGGCGAGAGCCCTTCCAGAGCTGCTCCCTCCGGCATCGACGCGCGCTGCGCAGTCGGACGCGCGGGAGATCCGTGGCTGAGAGCACGCGCGACGTCGGCTGAGATCAGGATATGCCCCTCGTGCACGCTCTTGATCGCCTGGATCACGTCGACCGCGTGCGCGTCCTTGAGCAGGTAGCCGTTCGCTCCGGCTGCGAGCGCGTCGCTGATCAGCGAACGGTCGTTGAAGGTCGTGAGCATCAGTATGTTTGCTGCCGGTCGGCGCTGCTTGAGCCTCCGCGCGACCTCGACGCCGTCCAGGATCGGCATCTGGATGTCGAGGAGTACGACATCCGGGGTGAGCTCGGCGTCCAGTTCGAGCGCCTCCTGTCCGTTCAGCGCGGTGCCGACAACCTCGATCTCATGGTCCTCCAGCCGCAACAACGTCACCAGCCCCTCCAGGAAGACCGCATGGTCGTCCACGATCAGCACCCGTATCCCGGCTGCAGGGTAGTCGCACCGCGTCCGTTGTCGGAAACGCGCAGCAGCATCGTTCCGTCGGTACGCTTCCACGTCGCCGAGACGTCGACGTGGTCAGCCCCGCCGCTTTCGATGAACACCGCATCCTTCGTCGACGACGTCGCGCCGGTGAGGAACGGCATCAGGCTCTGTCCCTGGAGGCCGTACGGCGCGTCGACACCCGCCGCGTCGAGCAGCGTCGGCATCACATCGACGAGCTCGACAAGCTCGGTCGTGCGGGTGGGCGCAGTCCGCCCCGGGGCCAGGCGCTCCGGCCACGACACGATGAACGGAACGCGCGTGAAGCTGTCGTAGAAGAAGTTGTGCTTCTGGATGATCCCGTGATCGCCCATCGCGTCGCCGTGATCGGACAGGAACACGATCATCGTGTTGTCGGTCAGCCCTTGGGCGGACAACGCGTCGAACAGGCGCGCGAGATTGTCGTCGATCTGACGGATCATCCCGTAGTGGATCGCGCGAAGCTGCCTGAAATGGGCGTCGTCGTAGCGGTGGTTGTGATCCTGGTAGTGCGCGACCTTCTGCCGTTCGGGCTTGCCATCGAGCGAGTCGACGATTGGAGACAGAATCGCGTCGGGATCGTACATCGACGCGTACGGCTCGCTGACCTGGTACGGCGTGTGCGGGTCGGGGATGCTGAACCAGAGGAAGAAGGGCGCGTCGCGATCGCGTACGCTCGTCACGTAGCTGATCGCTTCGGTGGTCAGGCGGTGCGTCACCGACTTGTCGGCCGGATACGGATTCACGCTCCACGAGTGCTGCTGCCCCCAGCTCTTCTGCCTGGCGTGTTCGATGGCCGCGGCCAGATCGGGATCGGCCTCGGAATCGTCGACGTGCACGTGCCCGCCCTGGAAGACGAAGTCGAACGCCCGGTGCAGCTCGCTCTCCCGACGCTCGCCGCCGGTGGCATCCTCAGCGCGGTAGTAGTTGTCCTGCGCGTCGAAGAACGCGTGATTCTTGCCGACGAGCGCGGTCTGATACCCTCCCGACTTGAGAACCGACGGCAGCGTCTGCTCGCGTGGGTCGATCAGCATGTGGTTCGCGTGGTTGCGGATCGTGCTCGCGTACCGACCGGTCATCATGCTTGATCGCGACGGCGCGCACGCCGGGTAGTTGCAGTACGCGCGCTCGAACACGACCCCGCGATCGGCGAGTCGTTCGATCGCCGGAGTCTGAAGCACCGGGTTCCCGTAGAGCCCGAGCGTCGACCAGCTCTGCTGGTCGGTCTGGATGAGGACGATGTTCGGTCTGGTACTCACGATGCGCCTCCGGAGGTTTTGCCGTCCATCAGCAGCGGCATGAAGATGCCGCCGATGACGGTGCGGTTGTGAAACGACTGCTCGCGTCCATCGTGCGTGTCGTACCAGTCGGAAAACGGCGTTCGATCCGCGGTCTCGTTGACGAAGCGTCGGACCGCGTCGATGTAGCCCGAGCGCTCGTCGCCCTGCGCCATCGCCGCGATCCAGATCAGCCAGTCGGTCTTGGTGAACGGCGCCCTGCTGTCGAGCGGCACGCCGTAGCGGTCGGCCACGGTCGAGTAGTAGTCGAGGTCGGTTCGTACGACCGAGTCGCGAAAGAGCCCGAAGCCGAAGAAGCGGTCCCAGACCAGGTTGTACTTGAGGCTCCACGTACCGGGCCCGTCAAACGTCAGCCGGTAATGGTCCCCGTCGAACGCGTTCTGCTGCCACGTCTGTGCGTAGCGGCGCGCGACATCCAGATAGCGCTCTGCATCCGTCGGGTTGCCGGTCCGGTCGCGTGACGAACCTCGGTCCGGTACGATGAGGTGCACGAACCCCCAATCGATCGTGGTCAGGTCACCGCGGTGGCCGAGCACGGCCTGCTGCCAGGTTCCGGTCCGCATCGACGTCGTCCGAAACGTCACGGTGAGTCTGACCCCTGCGTCGCAGAAGCGCGCTTCGGTTTCCGCATCCGTCCCCTACAAGTCGTATCCGTCCGGCCGCCTCGTGAAGTGCGCGCTCCACGACTCGGCGTCGAACTTCGGCGATCGGTCGTAGAAGTATACACCGTTCTGCTCCTGCTCGACGTCGGTCAGCTGCGTGTAGCACCAGCCGGCGATGTGGTCGAATCCAAGCAGGGTGTCGACGAGCCCGGCGAGCCTACCGAAGAACTCCTTCTTCGTGGTCGGCGTACCGCCGTACCCCCACGCCTTCGTGTCGTCCTTGCGGTTCTCGTTCGCGTCGCCGTCGGCAAGCTCACCCACCCACTTGATGCCTCCGAACTCGTCGACGAGGTAGGGTTGCCCGTCGTACGGTGCGTCCGAGTCGGGGTAGTTGCGGAACGGACCGTCGGCGGTCGGCGCGAGTTGCTCGTGCAGCTCCGCGGCGCTCGGCTTGTAGGTGTGGACCGTGTAGATATCGGTGATGTGGTGGATGTAGCCGCTCGCATCGTTAACCGGGCGGGTCGGGTCGAGCTCACGGCAGAGCCGGTACGCGTCGGTGTGGTTCAGATAGTGCGACC
>SKVA01000354.1 GCA_007129695.1 Spirochaetaceae bacterium
CGTTGAACAGCTCGAGCGGATCCTTCTCCAGGTCGAAGAGCTCCCACTCGGGCTCGTCGGTGCCGGGGTTCGCACCGACCTCGCCGCAATCCTCGTCGTACCAGTAGATCAGCTTGTAGCGGTGCGTGCGGATCCCGTAGTGCGCGTACGCGTTGTGAATGCTGTCCTGGTTCATCCAGTAGCGGTGGTACGCCAGATCGGTCCAGTCACCGGGCGTTGTGCCCTGCAGGAGCGGCTCGATCGAGCGACCCTGCATGTAATTGGGTTCGGGCAGCTTCGCGAGCGACAGGAAGGTCTGCGCAAAGTCGACGTTGCTGACCATGTCGCTGCACACCGATCCCGGCTTCACCATCGGTGGATAGCGTACCAGGAACGGCATCCGAAAGCTCTCTTCGTAGATGAACCGCTTGTCGAACCACCCGTGCTCACCCAGGTAGAACCCCTGGTCCGACGTGTAGATCACGACCGTGTTCTCCGAGAGCCCGTGTGCGTCCAGGTAGTCGAGCAATCGGCCGACGTTCTCGTCGACCGAGTGGATGCACTGCAGGTACTTCTGCATGTAGCGCTGGTACTTGAACCGCTTCAGCTCGTCGCGGCTTGAGAACGTGAACAGCTCACCGGTGTTGCGGCAGCGCAGCGAAAAGCCCGCGAGCTCGTCGTCGCACGGATCGGGGACCATCTTGTGCGAGCTCCACCCAAGCGAATCGCCCGGTGCCTCCGGGATCTGGACCAGGTCCAGGTCGTCGTAGGTCATGTCGCGCGCGATGCGCATGTGCGCGGCCTGCGCGGCGCGTGCGCGGTTACGGTAGTCGTCGTCGAACGTGTCGGGAATCGCAATCGGATCGGTGTAGAGCGATCGGTGCTCGGGTTTCGGATCCCACGGCCGATGCGGCGCCTTGTGGTGGCACATCAGGAAGAACGGCTTCGAGTCGTCGCGCCGGTCGAGCCAGTCGATGCAGTCATCGGTGATGACGTCGGTCACGTAGCCCGGCTTGACGACCTGTTCGCCCATCTCGGCGAAGTGCGGGTCGTGGTAGATGCCCTGACCCGGCAAGACGCACCAGTGATCGAACCCGGACGGCCAGTGGTCGGGGCCTTGTCCCAGGTGCCACTTGCCGAAGATCGCCGTCTCGTAGCCGCCGGTCTGAAGATGCTTCGCGACGTTCGGCAGCCGGTTGTCCAGGTGCGTCGCGAGCGTCGTGACACGGTTCACGTGGTTGTGCGTACCGGTGAGGATCGTCGCGCGGCTCGGCGTGCAGATCGAGTTCGTCACGTAGCAGTGGTCGAACCGCATGCCTTCGGTGCCGATCCTGTCGAGGTTCGGCGTCGCGTTGATCTTGCTCCCGTAGCAGCCGATCGCCTGCGCGGCGTGGTCGTCGGTCATGATGAACAGGATGTTCGGTCGTGTGCTCACTGAGATCTCCAAGGTGGTTTCGGCGATTGTACCCGATCGCGCGCGCCGTGTAAATCAAATCGCTGGGCGATATGATAGGGCTGCCGGCGCCGGGTCGCTGCGACCGGCGCGCGACGTCTTCTATCCGGCGTTCAAGACCTTGTCGGCGGCGAGCGCGAGGATCAGAAAGTCGGTCGTACCGCCTCCAAGGACGTACTCGGTCTGCTGCCAGAGGTAGGGCCACTCGAGCAACTCGGGGTAATCGGGCCTGATCAGCGCGGTGCCCGATGCGCTGCCGCCTGGAATGTACGACCAGTCGGCACGGTTGAACCCGTAGGCGACGGTGAGCGATCGCGATCCGACACCCGACACGAACGACGATGTGTTCGCTCCCGGGTGACAGCCGAGCACGAAGTTAAGCGCGTGCAACATGAAGCGCGCCGGGAAGAGATCGGGATACGCGGTGTGAAGGAAGTACTGCCGCATGCCGAACGCCTGGATGCCCCAGCCGGCTCCCCAGATGTCCGGCTCGTACGGAAGTCCGTACGGCGTCTTACGTTCGAGCTCGTCGATCCGCGCGCGGTGCGCGGCGGCGGCGCGTTCGACCGTAGCGGTGAAGCGTTCCTCGTCGACGTGAGACACCGCGCGCGCGACGATCCATCCGACGCGGTCGAAGTGCTCTTCGATCGCCTCGCTGCGATCGAGTAGCGCGCCGGCGTAGCGTCGCTCCCCGGTCGTGATCAGTAGCTCAACCGCCGCCGCGATGCGGTCGACCGGTTCGTCGCCGTCGGTCGAGTTCCAGAGCGCGCGGGCTATCGCGAGGCACTCGTCCGACAGCACGTTGTCGTACGACGCGATCACACGCGCTGCCGCGGCAAGCGCTGCTGCGGTAGCAAGCTCGCGTCGCGGGTTCTCCTCGGTGAAGACCCACCGGTCGTCGGGAGAGCCCGGAAGCCCGATCGCCGGTACCGGCTCCAGCGCAGAAGACGGGTCGAAGACGCGACCATCGGTCTGGTTGACCGGATCCCCCAGGATCGTGTACTGCCGCAGCGTCGGGCAGATGATCCCGCGGTAGAGTCGTCCCATCGCGCGGTATCCACCGACAATTGTGAGCACTCCGTGCTCGATCTGCTGGAGGATGTCGGGCGTTCCGTCGGGCGCGTGGATCTCCACGACGCGCGTCGCCTGATCGACCGTCGTGTTGTCGTAGTCCACGCCGAACTCCTCGTACGCGAGCGACAGGCCATGAACGGTCGACGCCTGCGTTTCGATCCGTAGATCGTGGTCGCCCGCGTCGTGCCATCCGCCGGCATTGAGTCCGGGTACCGGGTCTCCCGGACTGAAGCCGCAGAGCGTCGATTCACCCTGCACGTATCCGTCGAAGTGATTGAGGCCTACCGGCGCCATCCGTGCATCGTCCCGATGGCAGTCGCCGTGCCAGACGCGCGACCGTTCGTTGACGCGCATGTGGCACATCTGGATCGGAAGGAAGTACTCGAGCGTCGGCTGCCACACGTCGCGCGCGAATACGTCGCGCGCGATCCTGAACGGATCCGAGCAGACGTCGCCGTAGCGGACGATGTATGACCCCGGTTCGGTCACGTCGGTGAACTCGAGCCTCAGGTAGCGGTAGCGCAGGAAGTCGCCCCAGTCGGCCGGCGTCGTCTGGACGACTGCCTCTCTCGCGCCCGACGGGTTGATCCGTTCGACAACGATCGGCATCCGTCGATCGTCCGACGGGTCGAGCTCGACGATCGCGTACTTCGGCTGCGCAGGATGGTAGCCGACCTGCGACACCTGGACGACCGGATCGGTCATGAATCCGGGGATCGGGTAGGGAGCCACTCGCCACTCTATCGCGTGGTCGGCAACGCCGGCGGGGACCGTCGAACGAACGATGAACCAGCCGTTGTTGTGTCGGCTGCGGCCGTCGAGTAGCTCGAGTTCGCCGCCGGCGACCGCGTCGATCGTCATGCGGTGGCGGTCCGATTCCGGAGCGACGGTGAGCATCCGGCCGGTCGCGAGCGGTTCGATCTGGTACTCGCCATACTTGTCGTAGCTGCCCGGGCCGTTGGGCTGGCGCGGGAAGATGCCGGTTGTGTCATCCATCGCGAACGACCGTCCGAACAGGTGCCCGGGGAAGAGCTCGATCAGAAAGCCGACGCGCCCGACCCAATCGGCGCGTACGGGCGTATCCAGGTCGACGACGATCCGGAACGCCGCACCGTCGGGCCACACGCGCACCGTGTACGCGAGCGACAGGTCAGGGTAGTCGATCGGATTGAAGCCTCTGCGGTTCTTGTCGTCGTCGGGGAACTCCATCCGGACCGAGATCTCACCCGATGTCGCGTCTACCACCCGGGGGCCGACCTTCGGAACCGGCGACCACTGGCCGGGCGCCCGGTCGAGCCGGAGGTCGCCGTTGGTCGCCACGCGCAGCCCGTTCTGGATGATTCCGACCCCACCCTGGTGGCTCTCCGGGTAGTAGTCGTGCGCGAGCATCACGTTGAGCCCCGGCATCTCGAGGTACTCCCGGTCGTTCAGCCGAAGATTGTCTGCGCTGCGGTTCCCGTCTGCGTTGCCACTCATGGTCGCGCACTGTAGCACGGGTCACGAGCGCCCGGAAGCCCTACGGGTCGGGGTCGGGGGCAGATCGCGTGGCGATCAGCTCTCTCAGTCGCGCCTGTTTCGCGTCTATCTGATCGGAGAGCGCCTGGAGCCGCTCACGGTTCCACGCGCTGCGGTAGACCTGGGTCAGCACGCGCGCCTGCAGATGCGCAATGTCGGCCTGCAGCGAGCGGATCTCCTTCATGGGGTCGTCGGACACCGCTCAATCTGCCTCAATACGCGCGCGAAGTCCAGACGGGATCTCCGATGAGGAAACCACGTGTCTTCGACACAAACCAGGGAAACATGAGAACCATCTATTACGCTACTATTGCTGAAAAACGCTATTCATGATATAAGTCTAAAAATGATGAGCGCGCTATCGAGTTCGGTGTTGACAATCCTGCTCGCGACCGCGCTCCTTGCGTCGGTCTTTCTCTACCTCTACCTTCGACACCGCGAGCGCAGCCTGTTCCAATGGTCCGTCGGCTGGAGTTGCGTCGCCGCGGGGCTCGCGTTCAGGTTCGCCGGAACGGTCGGCGTCGCGGCTCCGATCGCGATGCTCGGAGACACGATACCGTCGGTGTGCGGGGCGGCTTTCCTGCTGGCCGGCGGGTATCGGTTCATCGGTCGCAGGACGCCGCGCGTCGCGTACGTCGCGCTCGGCCTGGTGGTCGCGTGGACCGTCGCCGCGGTAGCGCTCGACCTTTCGTTCGTGTGGCAGTCTGCGCCCGCATTCGTCGGTCGAGGTATCGTCTACATCGCGATGGGGGTGTTGTTGGTGACCGGTGGGCGCGGGCGGCTGCTCGGTAACCGGATCTCCGGCGTCGCGTTGATGCTGTGGGGCACGCACGCGATGAACTATCCGGTTCTTGCTCCCGTTGGCTGGTTCGCGCCGATCGGTCATGCGATTACCACCGCGCTGAGCTTCCTGGTCGGGATCGGTTTGATCATCGCGTACTGCGACCGGCTCTGGGCGCGCGCGACCGCGTCGGAGCAGACGTTTCGCGCGGTCGTCCGTTCGGTCGACGACGTGATGGCCGCGGTCACACCCGCCGGCGTCATCTCGGCGGTCTACGGCACCTGGCTTGCGCGTCACGGCCTGAGCGCCGACTGCCTCCTTGGCCGCGCGGTCGATGCGATCGTCCCTGCCGACCGGCGGGCGGAGGTCGCCGCCGCGCGCGCGACCGCGCTCGGCGGTGGGGTTGCCGAGGTGATGCTTCATCTCAGTTACGGTGAGCTCGAGCGCGACCTGCTGTTCCGGGTCGCTCCGGTTCGCGGCGATTCTGGTTCGGTGACCGGGGTGGTCGCGACCGGACGCGATGTCACCGGCTTCCTGGAGACCGAGCGCGCGCTGCACGCGAAGCTCGCGGAGAATCGCGTGCTGCTGCAGGAGGTTCACCACCGCGTGAAGAACAACATGCAGATCATGGCGAGCTTGCTCAACCTGCAGGCGATGCGGCTCTGCAATCGGGAGGACCTCCCGCTGTTCGAAGAGAGCGCCCGGCGCATCGAAACGATGGCGAGCGTGCACGAGCTGCTGTACAACACGAACGACCTGTCGCACGTGCCGATGCGGCCCTTCGTACACGATCTGACGACCAGGCTCCGCGACACGTACTGTGATGTGCTCGACTCCATCGACGTCCGGGTCGACGTGGACGACGTCGAGCTGATCCTCGATCAGGCGGTTCCGTGCGGACAGCTGATGCACGAAGCCGTGTCGAACGCGTTCAAGCACGCGTTTACCGATCGGTCGTCGGGGACGGTTTCAGTCAGTCTCAAGGAGAGCGATGAGGAAGCGCTGGAGCTGCGCGTGAGCGACGACGGCGTCGGGATCTCCGCCGACCCGTCGCCGACGGCGACGAGCCTGGGGATACAGCTCATCGAACTGCTCGGGCACCAGCTCGGGGGAGCGGGCGGCTACACGAACGGTACCGGTACGACGTATACCCTGAGGTTCCGCCGTGAGGCTACCGTCCGAACCCTCGGTGGCGATCCCGCGGTTCGCGTGTAGCGTCGGCCGAAAAGCGCTACGACTCGCCGGTGAGTCTGCCGACGATATGACGGGGGAGCCATGACCTCGTCTCAGATAAGCGTCCTGATCGTAGAGGACGAGCTGATCGTCGCGCACAGCCTCCAGGCCAGACTCGAGCGGCACGGGTACCGGGTCATCGCGCTCGCTCGCAGCGGCGACGACGCGATCGCTGCCGTGTCCCGGTCGCGGCCCGATCTGATCCTGATGGACATCCGGATCGCCGGTGACATCGACGGGATCGCGGTCGCCGAGCGTATCCGCGCCGAGCACGACGTTCCGGTCATCTTCCTCACTGCGTACTCCGACGACGAGACGCTTGCGCGAGCGAAGATCACCGAGCCGTTCGGCTACATCATCAAACCGTTCGAGACGCGGGAGCTCATCAACAACATCGAGATCGCTGTCTATCGCAAGCGCATCACCGACCAGCTCGCGGCGAGCGAGGCGCGGTTTCGGGGGCTCTTCGAAAACGCGGTCATCGGGCTGATCCTCTCGGGCCCGGACGACGAGGTGGTAGAGACGAATCGTGCGATGCTCGCGATGGTCGGGTGCCGGACCCGCACGGCGGCTGACTTTCCACCGCCGGCGATCGACCCGCGAATTCGTGAGATTGCGCGGATCGAGCCGTCCACGAAGCCCGTCGAGCACGCGATCACGACGGCCGCGGGTGAGCGGCGGATTCTCGAAATCACATCGGCGAGAATTCCGAAGGGGCCAACCTCGGATGCGCTGACCGCTCGATTCGTCCAGGACGTGACCGAGCTTCGCCGCTACCAGCGGGAGCTTGAAGAGCGGCAGCGCGGTCTGCGGACGCTCTTTCTCAACGAGGAGTCGATCCGTGAGCAGGAACGAACCCGGCTGTCGCGCGATCTGCACGACGTCCTCGGCCAGATGCTGACCGCGCTGAAGATGGATCTTCACTGGCTCGGGTCGCACACGACCGACGATGCCACCGCGACGGGCGCGACGGAGATGATCGGCCAGGTCGACGAGATGATCGTGTTCACGAAGAAGGTGTGCTCGCAGTTGCGCGACAACGTGCTCGATGTGTTCGGGTTCGCGGTCGCGCTTGACGAGCATCTCAGCCAGTTTGAGACGAGGACGGCGATTGCTGTCGATCGCCGCTACGATTGCTCGTCAATCGGACTCGCGCACGACGTAGAGGTCTCACTGCTTCGCATAATCCAGGAGTCGCTCACAAACGTCACTCGACACGCTCACGCCACGAGCGTGACCGTCGAATGCGGGCGGACCACGACCGGCGTCGTGTGGCGGGTTCGCGACGACGGGGTCGGGTTCGATCCGGCGTCCTCGCGGCCGGCCGAGTCGCTCGGGCTGATCGGCATGAACGAGCGTGCGGCGGCGTGGGGTGGTCGCGTGACGATCGTGAGCGCACCCGGTAGCGGCACAACGGTAGAGGTCGAGGTTCCGTGCTCGGAGCGTGGGGAATGATCCGCGTCGTTATCGCGGACGACCACGCGGTCGTTCGGGGCGGGCTCGCCCGGATCGTACGCGACACCGTGGGGATGCAGGTCGTTGCGGAAGCCTCAAGCGTGCCGGAGGTTCTTGACGCCGTTCGATCGACCGAGTGCGACGTGCTGCTGCTCGATGTTAACTTCCAGGGGCAGACCAGCCTTGATGCGATGAAGACGATCAGGATCGAGCTCCCGTCGGTCCGGATTCTGGTCCTGTCGATGTACCCGGAAGAGCACTACGCGATCCGCTTCCTGAAGGCTGGCGCATCCGGGTACCTGACCAAGGACGCAGCACCCGATGAGCTGATCGTCGCAATCAGCCGCGTCGCGTCGGGCAAGCGATACCTCACCGCCGAGCTCGCCGAGGCGGCGCTTCTTGGCGCGGTGGATGGTGAACGTCCGCCTCACAACGATCTGTCCGACCGCGAATATGAGGTCATGATCGGTATAGCATCGGGAAGGCGTATCCGCGACATCGCAGAGTCGTTGAACCTGAGCGACAAGACGATCAGCACCTACCGTGCGCGCATCCTCCGCAAGCTCGGCTGCGAGTCAACCGCCGACATCGTCGCGTACGCGCTCGGTCACGACCTACTCTCAGACGTGTAGGGATTCCCCTACAGAAAGTACAGCCATTTCCTGATCGCCACGAACCCACTCCCTGACTATGCTCGGTACCAGGAGATACGCCGTCTATGCGACCAGGTATGGTCCGGAGCGCAGACAATGAAGGACGCGACACCGGACAGAACGCTCATCCGCGGTTCGACGTGGCAAGCAATGGCCGTTCGGGTGGTCGACGGGTGAGCGTCGCGATCGTAGATGATTCGCTGCCGCTGCAGAAGCGGCTCGCCGCGCTCATTCCTCAGGACGGATCGGCCGAGGTGATCGCGTTCGCGTCGTCGGTGTTCGAGGCGGTGCAGCTCGTGTGGGACCGGTCTCCCGATGTAGTCGTCCTGGACTTCCAGCTTCAGGATGGTACCGCGCTCAACGTCCTGGAGGCGATCGAAGAGAAGGTGCCGCACCCGGCGGTGATAGTGCTGACCAACTATCCGGAGCCGATATATCGGTCCAAGTGTCTCGAGGCCGGCGCATACCGGTTTCTGGACAAGTCGACGGAGTTTGATAGACTTACAGAGACGATTCACGAGATAATGGGGGAAAGAGATGGCGAATGAAGTAGATCAGCAGGAAGACGACCTGTTCCTCGTCGGCGATGATGCCGAAGGCGAAGTCGAAGACAAGCACCTGCTCTTCCGGCTCGGTTCGGAGGAGTACGGTGTGCCAATCGACAAGGTCCAGTCGATCGAAGAGCTGCAGAAGATTGTCGCGGTGCCCGACATGCCCGATTACGTCCGGGGCGTGATCAACCTTCGCGGTCACGTGATACCGGTGGTCGATCTGAGGCTCCGCTTCGGGATGCCCGACCGGGAATACGACGACCGTACCTGTATCATCATCATCAATGCCGCGTCGCGGGTCGTCGGGTTCATCGTCGACACCGTGAG
>SKVA01000109.1 GCA_007129695.1 Spirochaetaceae bacterium
CGGCGCGCCGTCGGGCCTGGTCCGACGCGACTTCTCGCCAAAACCCGCGTACGAGCGCCTGGAGCGGCTCATCAAGGACGACTGGTGGCTCGCGCCGACCGAACTCCCGGTCGCCTCCGACGGCACGATCCGGTTCACCGGCACCGCCGGTCGCTACCAGGTCGCGATCGGCGGACGCACGCACGAGGTTCATCTCACCGGGGGCGGTCCGTCGGCCACGGTGCAGGTAAACGCACGGTGACGTCGATCGCGAGCCGACGCGCGACGCATCCCCGCCGACGCGCGACGCGCTCGCTCGCGCTGCGCATCGCCGCAACGCTGATCGCGACAGCCGCCGGGGTCGGACTCTCCGGCTGCGCGTCGGGGCGGGCCGCGACCGGATCCGCGGCCGATGCCGGTCGCGGGGAGGTAGAGGCGCTGCGCGACGTATACGCACCCTACTTCGCGATCGGCGCCGCGGTTCAGCCGCAGACGCTCACCACGCATCGATCGATCCTGACGACGCACATGTCGAGCCTGACGGCCGAAAACCACATGAAGCTCCATATGCTGCGCCCGTCGTCGGGCGTGGTCGACTACTCGGGTGCCGACCTGATCGTCGCGTTCGCGGCCGAGCACGGTATGCGCGTCCGTGGGCACGCGCTCCTCTGGCACGAAGCGGCGCCGGCGTGGTTCTTCCTGGACGATACGGGCGCACCCGCGTCGCGGGAGGTCGTGCGCGAGCGGCTCAAGAACCACGTCACCGAGCTCGTCGGTCGCTACGGCGGCCGGATCTACGCGTGGGACGTCGTGAACGAAGCGATCAACGACTCACCGTCGCCGCGCTTGAGGCAGACGCAGTGGATGGACGTTCTCGGCCCCGACTACATCGCCGACGTCTTCCGCTGGGCGCACGAAGCCGACCCCGACGCGCTCCTGTTCTACAACGATTACAGCATGGTGGAGCCCGGCAAGCGCGACCGAACGGTCGCACTGTTGCGCGACCTTCTGACCGACGGGGTGCCGGTACACGGAGTCGGCATGCAGGGCCACTGGACGCTGCAGTGGCCACCGACACGCGAGATCGAACGCTCGATCCGCGCGTTCGCGGACCTGGGGCTCCGCGTGGAGATCACGGAGCTGGACGTATCATTCTACGACTGGAACGATCGCACGACGCGCTACGACCGGTTCACGCCGGAGATGGACCGGGCGCTGGCAGACCGGTACGGAGAGATCTTTGAGGTGCTCCGGCGCCACGCCGACGCGATCGACGCGGTCACGTTCTGGGGCGCCGCAGACGACGTGAGCTGGCTCAACTACATCCCGGTCCGCGACCGTCCGAACTACCCGCTCCTGTTCGACCGGTCTCACCGGCCAAAGGCCGCGTTCTTCGCCGTGACGCGCTTCTGACCGTCTCAATTGCGGCCCGGAGGCGGGGGCGGTTCCACCGCTGCACCGCGATAAACGGGAGGTTCCCGATCAGGCCGATCGGAGGCATCCACCACGCAACTGATGGCGGGTTCCAGAGGAAGAACGTGACCGACAGCAGGACCGGCAGCCAGTGCGTAAGCTCGGCGCGCCGGGTCTCCGCGATGAACCGCTCAAGGCGCTCTACCCGTTCGCCCGACGTGTCGGCCGCTCCGGGGACCCGAGCCCCAGCCGCGAGTCGGCTCTTGCTGAACCCGCCCGCGAAGAGAGCACCCGCCTCCGGCAACCGGTCCTTCCAGCGGTGCACCCCGAAGACGCGGTAGAGCCTGCCGCCACGCTCGAACCGCCGCGTGCGAAACAGGCCGTTGTCGCGCATGAACCACCGCAGCGGCATCGCGTGCGTGAGGAGGCCGCTTCCGATCTGGATCGCGACCCACGCGGCGCTGATGAGCCCGACGCGCAGGAGCACGCTCACGCACGCCCCGTAGGCGCGCGGTGCGTATCGCGCGGTGACACGGCGACCGCACGGCCGCGCCAGTTCACCGATCCGCCGCGCATCCGGACGATCAGCGCGTACGCGGCGACGCACGCGAAGAAGACCAGATGGATCGGGAAGAACAGCGCGGTCGCGACACCGAAGCGCCCGTAGTGCGGCAGCGTAACCGCAAGGAGCGTGGTGTAGAGCGCGTACATGGTCAGCGCGGCCGGAAGCGGGATGATCCCGACGCGAAGCGCCGCGCCGGCCAGGATTGTCTGAACCGCGACGGTCGCCGCGCCGACGATCCACATCGACTGGGCAAAGAGGATCAACCGCGGCGTCGCATCGGCGCCCTGGAGAAAGTTCTTCGTCCAGCCCGACAGCATCTGCCGCGGCCCCTCCGGGTACATCCGGAATCGGACCGCGCGACCACCAAGGAAGGTCCGGATCGGAATGCCGGCGTCCAGACACCGCGCGCCGAGCGCGATGTCGTCGACGATCGAACCGCGGACCGATGCGTGTCCGCCGCACCGGGCGTACGTCGCTGCCGCCATCATGATGCAGGGACCAAACAGCCCTCGCGCAGTCGGCCCCACCCCGATCGACGCGACAACCTGCGCGTTGAACAGCGCGCTGAACCGCTCGTAGAGTCGAACGGTCCGGTGATACGGCTGGACCGACACGACTCCGCCGCTCTCGTCGAGCGCCCGAAGGAGCCGTTCGATCGCGTCATCAGCAAGCGTCACATCGGCGTCCAGAAAGAGGAGAACGTCGCCGGTCGCCGCGTCGGCACCCACCTGGCACGCCCACGACTTGCCGATCCATCCGTCGGGTCGCTGCCCCGCGGGAATGACCCGGGCGCCGCCGGCTGCGGCAATCGCCGTGGTGTCGTCGGTCGACTGATCGTCGACGACTATAACCTCGGCCGGTGCGAGCGTCTGTACGGTGAGGCTGGCGAGCAGCGCGCCGATCCGCTGCGCCTCGTTGCGCGCCGGTACCACGACGCTGACGCTGCGTCCTCCCGTTCGATCCGGGGACCGCGACTCCGCGCTGCCCGACGGCAGGGTCGACCGGCCGCGCCTGTAGACCGGCACCGCGAAGAGAAGGAGGCCGCCGATCCACCCGGCTACAATCAGGAATATCAGAAAAAACGTCATTCTGTTTGATTTATAATCTACCCACACGGCAAGCCACCGGATACTGTAAGTTTCGAGGTGTACTTCCACCTGCGCGCTCCTCACCGTCGCGTCCGGCGCATCGCGCGAGCAATCGGTGTCGTCCTGGTGCTTGCAGCGGTCCCCGCGCTGACAGCAGTCGAACAGCAGTCGCTGCGCTTTCGCGAACGAACTGGCGACATCGTGGTCTACCTTACCTCGGACGAGCGCGTCGATCAGAACGGATACGTGCTGTCGTCGCGGAGCAGCCTCGGCGAGGAGCATCGCGTCATTGTAGACGACCGGCTCGAGTCGGTGCGGTGGCGCCACCGGTTCGTCGCGGACGACACCGACTACACCGCGGTACGAACCGGTCGACGAATCGAACTTACCGGCTCCCATCGCGGCACCCCGATCAGCCGTAGCTACTCGATCGGCGACGACGCGCCGTGGATCCAGTCGATCGAGCGATCGCTGCGAAGCTTCGTCCTGTCCGACAGCCGACGCACCGAGTTCTACACGATCCAGCCCGACGAGTTCCAGCTTCGCAGGCTCCAGGCGGTCAGGCGCGGACGATCGGTGGTCGACGTGGACGGAGTCCCGACCGATGCGTGGGAGATCCGCGTCAGCGTCGCCGGGATCGCGAGCATCTTCTGGAGCGCAACGTACTGGTTTCGCGCGGAGGACGGTCAGTTCGTGCGTTCAGAGGCGGTCCGCGGCTGGCCCGGCACACCGGTGACTATCGTAGAGCTGGTCGACTCAGACCGGTAGATCACGCGATGCCGCCCGGCCGAACCGGCGCTGCTCACGCCCAATCCCTGAACGGACTGCGGTCCTTCTTGCGCGCGCGGTAGCGCTTCCAGGGAATGCGTGCCCAGCCGGCGGTCGTCAGAAACCGCACTATGTCGGGCCGCCCCAGGTAGACCGCGCGTCGGTCGGGTCCCCGTGCGGCCAGGATGATCGGAACCTTCCTGAAGACCGGCTCGAACTTCTCCCGCGTCTCTTTCACGACCGCATCGCCGCCGCGAAGCGTCGACAGTTCCACCTCCACGACCGCGAACGTGACCCCCTGTTCCTTGATGAGCGCGCCACGAAACTCAAACGACTCGTCAGCCATCGGTTGGATGATACTGAAACGCTTCCTATCTGTCTTTCCCGCCGTGCAGTGTTACGGTACCATTCTCACAGATGCCAACGCGAATGCTGTGGTACGCGGCCTACGATGTGCATGTGAACAAGACCCGTTTCCTGGAGCTCATTCGGGGTGGAGCATCGCGGTTCAACGCGATTTCCTACCCGGGATGTAGAAACCGTCAGGATCCGGTGCGCGACTACGCGCTCGCGATCCCTCGCGAGCTCTACTTCGCCCGGAACGCGACCGAGTGGGGCGGAGCCGTCGCATTCGTGCGCGCCGAAGCGTCGAAGAGCCAGACGCTCGCGCGCGCGTACCTGATCACCGATGAACAGTTCATCGACCTCGCGTGCCAGCTCAACGGCCGGCGACCCGGCGACCGGGAGATGGCGTTCGACTACGACTTCGCGAGCAGTCACCCGGAAGGCTACTTCAACCGTGCCGATCCGTCTGCGGCAGCCGGCCAGGCCGGTCAGTGGTACGGACGGATCGTCAATCTGGGCACCCGCGAGAGCTGGCCGGTCCTCACGCTCACGGCCGAATGGAGCGGCTACGGAGCGCTGAACGCGCCGGGCAAGACCTACGTCCGGTGCGTCGCCGACGGGATCGGCCAACTCGGCAAGATATCCGCCGGAGCACTCGTCGAGTACTTCATGACAAAGAAGGGCATCTCCGAACGAATCAGCCGGCCCGTGCTGGAGCGGTGGTTAGCCTGACTCCTTCAGCATGACCTGAATCACGTTCTCACCCGCCCGGATCTTTGCAAGAGCGTCGGCGTCGGGGCCGCGATCGAGCTTCAGCGCGCACGACGCGGTCGTCCCACCGCGGAAGATCGTGTTCTCCATCTCTTCGATGTTGATTCCGGCGTCGCGCAGAATATCGAGGACCGTGGCGAGCACGCCGACGCGGTTGTAGTGACGCACGACCAGGCTCACCTGCTCGGTTGCCTTCGCACGGAGATTCACCGCGTTCACCGGCTTGCCGGTCTCCACGTACGATCGGACGATGCGCACGACCTCGTCGGCGATAGCCTCCGACGCCTCATCGGTCGACGCGCCGATGTGGGGAGTCGCGGCGGCGACCTGGAGCGCAAAGTCGGTGTCCCGGTAGTCCGCTGTACCGCCCGACGGCTCATCGGCGTAGACGTCCACGCCCGCCTTGAGACCCTTCGAGTCGATCGCCGCGCGCAACGCTCGCTCGTCGACTATCTCTCCGCGCGACGTATTGACGAAGATCGCACCGGGCTTCATCGCGTCGAACAGCGCGGAATCGATCAGCCCGGCCGTATCGTGGGACGCAGCCAGGTGGACCGTCACGACGTCGGCGTCGCGAACCAGATCGGCAAGAGTCGCGCGGTACTCGATACCCGCGTCCTCGGCGATGTCGCGGGTCAGACTCCGTGACCACGCCTGCACGTGCATCCCAAGCCCGGCCGCGGCCCGCGCGACCGCGCGACCGATCGAACCAAGGCCGATCACCGCGATACGACGGCCGTTGAGCCCCGCCGCACTCCCGTACTCCTTCTTGCGCCAGCGCCCCGCCTGGAGATCGGCGGTCGCAGCCGGGATCCGACGGTCTGCGGCGACGATCAACCCGATCGTGAGCTCCGCCACTGCTGCGGTGTTCTTGCCCGGACAGTTCGCGACCGATATCCCGTACTCGCTTGCTGCGTCGATGTCGATCGTGTTCACTCCGGCACCGGCGCGGATGATCAGCGACAGCGATCGCGCGGCCTCTATCACCGGGCGTCCGACCTTGGTCGATCTGACGATCAGGACCTCGGCGTCGCCGACCGCGGCGGCCAGTTCGTCGCCGGCGAGCCCCGGCTCGACGCGCACGACCGCGCCGATCTCCCGTAGCGCGTCCACCGCGGCGTCCGACAGCGAGTCGGCGATGAGTACGTTCAGATGCATAAGTCCTCCCTGGTGACTATCAAGCGATCAGCGAGTCGAGTCTGCTTCCGCCAACGTGGATGCCGTCGGATCGGAACATCAGCTGGTAGACGAGCGTCTCGAGCAGGATCCGCGACAGGCGCGCCCCGTACTCGCGGAACGCCGCGTCGTACTCGATCAGAAGATAGACCTGTCGCTCGAGCTCGGATCGGGAGAACCGATCGGTACCGGCGCGGAAGTCTGCCTGGATGCGCTTGCCGCGTATACCAAGACGTGTGCACGCGGCGTCGAACGTAGTGCGGCCGTCCAGGAGCGCGCGCAGCGACAGCAGGCGCCGCACGTGGTACACCAGCCCGCTGATCAGTGGAACCGGGTCGGCGTCGTCCGATGAGATCATCGTGGAGAGCACCTCGAGAGCCGCGGCGAAGTCGTCGTCGACGACTCGCTTGTAGAGCGTGAACACGTTCTCGTCACGGCTGTGGAAGATGAACGTCTCGACATCGTCGATAGTGATCGTGCCGCTTCGACCGACAAAGACGATCAGCTTGTCGGCCTCCGCGCGAAGCTCGTTCGTGTTGCTCTCAACAAGCTCAAGAAAAAGATCGAGCGCATCGGCGTCGAACGACGCGCCCTGCTTCCGGACGTAGGAGACGACCCAGCCGCGCTTCTGGTTCTCGAACAGCTCCCAGAACACCTTGCGGCTGTCGGCCGGGAGAAGCTTCTCCAGTCGTGCGTCGGCCCGGGTCTCTTCGGACACGAGCACAAGAATGGCATCCCCGGCCGGCGCCGCAAGGTATTCGGCCAGCGTCGCAACATCGTCTTTCTTCTTGAGCGTCTCGGCACCGTAGACCCGAACGAAGCGGAACGCAGAAAAAAGCGATCCATTTCTGAGTCGGTCGACCACGTCACCGATCGAGACTTCGGTCAGATAGAGCTTGTGCTCCTCGGGTGGGCCGCCGGTCGCCTGTGCGACGCGTCCGCGCAGCGCGTCGATCTCTTCATTTTTCTGTCCCTCCTCCGGTCCCAGGAAGAGCAGGACCGCGGGGAACTTAGTCATAATTGCGGACCAGACAGGAAAGCTTGCCTAGCACGCGTGCGTTCTGCGTGAAGATCGGCGGGTACGCGTCGTTCTCAGCCTGCAGACGGATACGGTTCTTCTCCCGGTAGAAACGCTTCAGCGTCACCGCGTCGTCTACCATCGCGACCACGATGTCGCCGTTCTCTGCAACTGGTTGGTGGCGAAAGACCGCGAGGTCGCCGTCCATGATACCCGCGTCGCGCATGCTGTCTCCGCGCACGTGAAGCGCGAAATGATTGCCGCTTCGAAGCTGTCCCCCCGGAAGGCGGACCGACCCCTCCAGGTTCTCTTCTGCGAGCAGGGGCAGCCCCGCCGCGACGTTTCCAAGGATCGGCACTTCGACGATCCGGTCGTCGTCGGTCTGCTCGGCGCTTACCAGTTCGATCGTCCGGGAGCGGTTCTGGTCGAGCTTCAGATACCCCTTCTTCTCCAGCGCCTTGACGTGATCGTAGGCTCCCTTGACCGAAAAGGAGAAGTGCTCGGAAATCTCGCGCATCGTCGGTGGGAAATGGTGCTGAGATATGAAGCCGCGGATGAATCGTAGTATCTGGCTCTGACGATCCGTTATGGCCTTCATCGCTCCACCTGTATGCCGTACTTCCTGATCTTGGCGTGGAGGTTGCTCGGGTAGATTCCCAGCTCGGTGGCGGTGCGGGAGACGTTGAAGCCGTTCTCGCGTAGCTTCTGCTCGAGGTACCGCTTCTCAAAGCTGTCCCGAGCTTCCGTGAGTCCCATCCCGTCGAATGCCTCAACGAGCGGGTCGGCCCTCTCCTCCTCCTCACGCTCACCCAGGAAGGTCTGTACCGCTTCCCGAGTCAGCAACTCCTCGTCGCTCATGATACTAATGCGTTCGAAGAGATTCTTCAACTCCCTGACGTTGCCCGGCCAGTGATACTCGCGCAGGAGGTCGACCGCGTCGGGGGTCATCGTGCGGACCGGTTGATCCCCGCGGCGGAACTCGTTCAGGAAGTGCTCGGCAAGGAGCGGGATATCGTCGGTACGGTCGCGCAGCGGCGGCACTTCAACCGGTATCACGTTCAGCCTGAAGAAAAGGTCCTCCCGGAAACCGCCGCGATCGACGAGCGCGCGCAGATCGCGGTTCGTCGCGGCGATCACCCGAACGTCGACCTCGATCGGCGAATCGCCGCCGACCCGCTCAAAGCGCATCTCCTGTATCACCCGCAGCACCTTTGCCTGTGCGGAGAGCGACATGTCGCCGATCTCGTCCAGGAAAATCGTGCCGCCGTCGGCCGCCTCGAACTTCCCGCGCCGCTGGTTGACCGCGCTCGTGAACGCACCCTTCTCGTGACCGAACAGCTCGCTCTCCAGCAGCGTATCGGGAATCGCCGCGCAGTTGACTTCAACAAACGGCCCGGTGCTCCGGTCGCTGCGGCGGTGAATCTCGCGAGCGACCAGTTCCTTCCCGGTCCCGTTCTCACCGACGATCAGTACCCGCGAGTCGGTCCGGGCAGACTGGTCGATCAGCGCAATTACATCGCTGAACGCGCGGCTTTCGCCGACGATCTGGTCCTGGTGGACCAGCCGGTTCTTCAGGAGCCGGTTCTCGCGCTTGAGCGTCTCGAACGCGAGCGCGTTCTTCGCGACGGTCGTCACGCGGTCGATCCCCAAGGGCTTCTCCAGGAAGTCGTACGCGCCGAGTTTGACCGCCTTCACCGCCAGATCGATGTTCGCGTGCCCCGAAATCACGACCACCTCGACGTCGGGGTGCGCGTTCCTGAGCTCCTTGAGCACGTCGATCCCGCCCATGTTCGGGAGCCAG
>SKVA01000460.1 GCA_007129695.1 Spirochaetaceae bacterium
CACAAAGGCCACTTCATCCTGTGCGGGCTCCAGCCGCAACCGGAGCGCGCGCTTCGCAAATCCGGCCTTTACGACCGGATAGGCGAAGAGAACGTCACATCGACGCTCGACGACGCTATCGCTCGCGCGACGCGGCTCACCGGCCGGAACGGTTAGCGCGCAGCGCGACAACGATGCCGGTGAACACGACGACAACCGCCGCGACGATCGCAACCGTCAGCACCGCAGGGCCTTCCGGGGTTCCGACCGCGCTGCGCTTGAGCGCTATGCCGATGAAGGCCCAGACGGCTACCGCGGCAAACGCATAGTCACGGTGACGGATCAGCATCGCGACGTTCACCGCAAGCCCGGCACCGATCACGACGATCGTCCACACCACCTCCGGCACGCCGAACCCACCCCACCCGACCGAAACCAGGAACGCGGTGATGTTCGCGATCGTCGCGATCGTGATCCATCCGAAGTAGACCGAAATCGGGACCCGAGCGAACCACCTCCGCGGGTTGCCGGAGACCGCGCGATCGACGCGCAGGAACATCACGATCAGCGTTGATAGAAGCGCAAACATGATCAGCACCGACACACCGACGAGCTGGTAGTGCCACGCGAAGATCCAGGCTGCGTTGAGGACCATGTTCACCATGAACCACGGCCCAACCACCGACGCTGCGTAGGGATCCTGGGCACCGGTCGCCGCACCCGACGCCAACGCGACGCGAATCTGGATCACCAGGTAGACGGCCAGGAGCAGCCAGATCACCCCCCAAATCGAAAAAGTGAGTCCGATCGGAACGAACAGGTTCGGTAGCGCGTCGGAAAGATCTCCGGTCGTCAGATCATTGAGCGGGAGCGTCGTCGCCAGGATGTTCACGACGAGCATACCGACGAACGCAATCGCATTGGCCGCGCTGAGTCCCAGGTTACGGTGTGGAGTTTTCATGCGCGTAGTGTAGGACAGCCGACCCCGGGTCGCAAGCACTCTTGCGCGACCCGGCGACGATTCTGGATCGAATCGGCAAGCGATCGCTTGCCGCAAGCCCGCCGCGAGCGTACACTGACCGACCGGGACGGATGACATGAGTGAGGACTACCGCGTACGCGCCGTACGATGCGATTACACTGCAGACGATGAGGCGGTCTATCAGGCCCTCAAGCGCGCGACCGACCCTCTGGACCAGTCGTGGGACAGGATCGCGAATGCGAGAAGGATCGGGATCAAGTTCAATCAGGACTGGGATCCCGGTCGTGTCGTGATGCGCCACTGCCAGCGCCAGCAACTCGTCAGCGATTCGGTCGTGCGCGCGACGCTGCGACTCATCCGCGAACGGAGCGCCGCGGAGCTCTTCGTCGTCGACGTCGGCGTGGAGGGGCACGGCTCGGTCCACTCGCGACGCGACTGCACGACGATCATGCCGGTGCTCGACGAGTTCGGCGTGCCGTACGTCGACGGCGTGAAGGATCCGGTCGCGTGGACCCCGGTACCCGGCGGCGGGCTCATGTTCGACCGCTACCCGCTGCCTGCGGCGTCGATGGACGCCGACGCGTTCGTGTCGGTCCAGAAGGCGAAGAACCATCGTTTCATGGGCGTCACGCTGTCGCTGAAGAATCTGTTCGGGCTGGTTTCGATCCCTCCGCACGGGCGTCCGCGCGCGTACTACCATCACCTGGTCCGCCTCCCGTACGTGCTCGCCGACCTTGGCCGCATCTACGATCCGGCGCTGAACATCCTGGACGCGCTCGTCTGCCAGGCCGGCGAAGAATGGGGCCCGGGCGACCATCCGCGCGACTGCGGTACGCTCATTGCCGGCGACCACACGATCGCAACCGACGCGTGCGCGACGCGGCTGATGGGGCACGACCCGATGGGCGACTGGACCGTCCCACCGTTCCACCGCGACCGAAACGCGCTCACCGTCGCCGCGGAAGGCGGGTTTGGGACGAACGACGAAGACCGGATCGACTTCGCGTCGGAAGTCGACGCGCCGCTCGGTGAGTTCTTCGCGCTGGAGTCGGACCCGCCCGCAGTGGTGCGCAGCTGGATACGCACCGCGTGCGAGCAGGCGCTCTTCTACGCCGAGCACCGCGACCGGTTCATCGCGAGCCACGCGGGCCACTATATCCTCCTCCAGATGGGCGAAGTACGCTTGGCCGACCCGACCGGCGAACTGAACGCGAGCAGGCGCGAACTCTCGGGCGACCATCCCGAGCAGGCGCTGTGGCTCAAGTACGTCGACCCCGATGAGGCCGAAGGCGAACGGTTCGACGTGTACGCCGACACGCTCGCGCGCTTCTCCGCGGAACTCGCGCCCGACGGACCGACCGGTTGAACGACCACCGCGGGTCGATGCCCGACGTCACCGACGGAAGCGTCGGCCGGCACCTTGTGCGGCTCACGATCCCGACGATCTGGGGCATGTTCGCGATCACGATCTTCAACCTCACCGACACCTTCTTCGTTTCGCGGTTGGGGACCGAGGCGCTCGCGGCCATGGGATTCACGTTTCCGGTCGTGATGGTGATCGGGTCGGTGACGATGGGGATGGCGATGGGAGCCGGATCGGTGCTCGCGCGCGCGATGGGACGCGGCGACCACCACCTGATGAACCGGATCGCGACCGACGGGATCCTGCTGTCGATTCTGACCGTGGTCGTTGTATCGACGGTCGGGATTCTCACGATGGATCCGGTGTTCCGCGTGCTCGGCGCGACCGATGAGACGCTGCCTCTGGTCAAGCAGTACATGGGTATCTGGTACGTGGGGGTCATCGCGTTCATCATGCCGCCGGTCGGTGACTCGGCGATGCGCGCGATGGGAGACATGAAGCGCCCGCTCATCGTGATGCTCGTCTGCGCGGTGTTCAACATCATTCTGGACCCGATCCTGATCTTCGGGCTCTTCGGGTTTCCGGCGATGGGGATTGCGGGAGCTGCTTTGGCAACGATCATCTCGCGCGCGGCGGGGATGGTAACGACGCTGGCGTTCATCCACTTCCACTACCGGTTGATCGACTTCAAGTACAACGGCCTGGGCGAGCTGTTCGCGTCGTGGAAGCGCATCCTGCACGTCGGGGTGCCGGCCGCGGTTGTCCGGCTGTTTCCGCAGCTGCTGCGCGCGGTGCTCACGAGCCTTGCCGCGGCGGTCGGCGGCGTGAGCGCGGTGGCCGCGATCGCGGCCGGCAGCCGGATCGAAAGCTTCGCGACGATTATCAGCATGGCTGTTGGAACGGCGCTCATCCCGGTGATCGGGCAGAACTGGGGCGCGGGTCGGCTCGACCGCGTCGACCGCGCTCGGGTTCTGCTCAACCGTGCGGCGATCGGGTACGGGCTTCTGATCACCGCGATCGCAATCCCGGCCGCAGGCGCACTCGCGCGCATCTTCACGACCGACGCCGACGTCGTCCTGCATACGCGATGGTACCTCTGGATCGTACTCCCCGGGACGATCGGCCTCAACCTCTACAATTGGACGAGCGAACAGCTGAACGCCGCGGGCAAACCGCGGTGGGTCGTCATCATCAACGTCGTCGGCACCGCGGCGATCCTGATCCCGCTCACCGTGGTCGGCTCGCGCGTCGGGGGCTTCGTCGGGATGCTCGTCGGCCTCTGTTCTGGGCAGTGGATCCTGGGGTACGCCGCAACGCGCGTCGGAAAGCGCGAGCTCGGTCCGGTCGCCGGAGTCCCCGCCGTGGACGCGGTTCCGCCCGCGGCGGTGTGAGGGCGAAGACCCGGATCTGCAGAGGTCGGGATCTTGGCGAATCCGTGTCGGCGTGGCATACTGCCGGCAATCAGCACCGAAAGGAGCGTCTCGATGGCCATCTCTCCGCGAACGATCGAGCTGTTTCAGATCCTGCGCTGCGCCGACGTCTGCGACGCGCTCGACTCGATGGGGTTTCAGAACCGCTATGAAATGGCGCTCGGAATGCGCCCGTTGTTTCCGGGCATCCGCTTCGCGGGCATCGCGCGAACGCAGGAGTTCGAGCAGTTCGACCATCCGATGCCGGCGATGTCGTACGACGAGTTCGACGCGCGGCAGTACAGGGACATCGAGGAGGGTGGGTACAGCGCGTACACGCGTCCGGGGGTAGAGCCGTACAAGCCGCAGGCCGGCGACGTTGTCGTGATCGCGGCGCACGGTACGCGCGCGGGAATTCTAGGGTCTGCGAACACGCTCGACTATATGAGCCAGGGCGTCGTCGGACTCGTGATCGACGGCACGTGCCGAGACAGCGGCGAGTGCATCATGCAGCGCTCACCGGTGTTTGCGACGGTGCGGTCGTACACGCACCCGATGGGACGGATCCGCATCAAGAGTACCGGGGCGCCGATCGTCTGCGCCGGTGTAAACGTTTCCCCTGGCGACATGATCATCGCCGATGACGACGGCGTGATCTGCGTCCCGCAGCCGATCGCCGACGAAGTCGCGCGGCGCGCGTACCGGATCCAGCAGAAGGACCGCGTCGATCGCAGGCGCTTCTACGAGCGGCTCGGCCGCGCGTACGACGAAACGGTGGAGCTGCTGCCCGACCTGGGCGACTGAGCGCTACGCGTCGAATTCGACGATCGCGAGCGCGCCGTGGTCGGACTCCAGGCGCAACGTCCCGCCGAGCTGTTCGGTGAGCGCGCCCACCATCGTCAGCCCGAAGCTCGATGTGGCAGCGTCGGTCGACGGGTCGTGCACCGACGATTCGGCAGAGAGCGCTTCGGGAAAGCCCGGTCCGTTGTCGCGCACGATCAGGCGCACCCGATCCGCGTCACGCCGGACGGACACCGACAGTTCGGGTGCGCTCGAACCAACGAACGCATACTTCATCGCATTCGTGACGAGCTCGTTCACGATCAGGCCGTACGTCGACAGCCTGCGGGCATCGAGCGTGAACTCTTCGGCGCTGACCGCGGGGTGCAGATTCGCGCCCGCCGGGAACAGACGCACGACCTTTTCGACGAGCTGCTCGGTGTAGCGTGCGACCGACGCGTGTCGATGGTCGTCGGTCCGGTAGAGCTGATCGTAGAGCACCTCCATGCTCTTGAACCGACCGACCGCGTCGTTGAGCGCGGCAGACGCATCGGCGTTGTCGATCGCCGCGGCCTGCAGCGTCAGCAGCCCCACCATCGTGTTCATGTTGTTCTTGATCCGGTGCTGCACTTCCTTCAGAAGCGTTTCGCGCTCGCGCGCGAGCTCAGCGACGCGCTCCTGTGCGGCATAGCGTTGGCTCACGTCGAAGTCCAGGCAGAAGACCTCGGGGTCTCGCCCGGGCAGACGCACCACCGCGTGGCTGGTCATCACGCGGACCAGTGATCCGTCCTTGCGTCTGATCCAGTCTTCGGTCGGCGGGATCGCGTCGACGGTGTCTGCCATCGTGCGGATACGGCCGCGGACCGTTTCGCGCATCTCTTCGGGAATCAGCAGGTCGACGACATTCGCACCGATCACCTCATCCACGGCGTAGCCGTAGAGCTCCGCCGACGCGGCGTTCCAGTAGTGCACTATCCCGTCGCGGCTGAAAGCCTGGACCGGAACCGACTCGATGCGATCCAGGAGCGAACGGAAACGCTCCTCGCGTTCGCGAAGGACCCGCTCGGCCTCCTTGCGATCGGTGATGTCCTGGTGGGTACCCATCATCAGAAGCGGCTTGCCGTCGGCCGTCCACGTCACAACCTGGCCGCGGTCTTGCACCCACACCCATCGTCCGTCACGGTGGCGCATCCGGATCTCGACTTCGTAGAAGTCGGCGCTCCCGACGAAGTGCTCTTCGAGGCGACGGGTGCTTTCGGCCAGATCGTCTGGATGCGCGAACCGTTCCCACGTCGCAATCGATACGGGAGCGATCTCGTCGAGCGAGTACCCGACGATGCCCGCCCAGCGCTCGTTGAACACGGTCTGGCCGCTCTGGACGTTCCACTCCCACGTGCCGACGTTCGTGCCGTCGATGATGCCGCGCAGCCGCGTTCGCTCGGACTGGAGCGAAGCCTCGGTGTCGCGCCGTTCGTGAATCGCGACGATGAGCGCCGCGAGCACCTTCAGGAGATCGATCAGCGCGTCGGGGAAGACCCGCTCGGTCCTGACGGCGTCGAACCCGACCATCCCGACGCTCTGCCCATCACGGAGTAAGGGCAGCAGGAGCACGGACTGGACGTTCTGAGGTTCGAGAATCTGACGCACCGGATCATCGTCGGGAAGCGCGGCTACCCTCGCGACGACGAACGCGTCGCCTCTGCGATGCGCGTGGACGATCGTCGGAATCGATTCGAGAGGAATGGCCTGCAGGTTGTCGATCTCCGGCCTGATCCCGTCCGCGCACCATTCGTACGTGTTTTTCGTGACGCCTTGCTCGTAGTCGTGCGCAAACACGTACGTGCGATCGACGCCGGTGAACTCACCCACCTCTCGAAGCATACCCAGGATCGCACCATCGGCGTCGCCGGGCGAGCCACTCACCAGCCTCACCGCGAGCGATATCAGAAGCCGCTGCAGCGAGTTGAACCGCGCTTCTTCGGTGGCTGCACGGTCGCGTTCGGTGACATCGTGCGCGATCGCGCCGATCGACGAAAGCTCGCCGTCGTCGGCGAACAGCGGGAAGAGCGTGGTGACGAAGTGCCGTTCTCCGTCAGGGCCGCCGATCGTGTCGTCGATCTGGACCGCTGCGTGGTTCTCTCTGACACGCGCAACTCGGCCGGCAAACGTGTCGGCCAACTCCCGTGGAAGAACGTCACCAAACGGTCTACCGAACAGATCTCCAGGTTTCAGCCCGACGGCCGCGGCGAGCGCCGTGTTGACCCACCGGTATAGCCCATCGGGACCGATCTCGCTCATCAGAAGCGGGCTGTTCGCGAGGAACGCGCGCTCGCGTCGTTCGCTGTCACGCAACGCGTCGAGCGCCTGCCTGCGGTCGGTCACGTCGCGCGCGGCCGCGTACACCGTGGAGCCGAGCGGCTTCGACCGCCACTCGATCCATCGGTACGATCCGTCGGCGCATCGGTAGCGGCTCTCGAACCCTTCGATGATCTGCTGGTCGCGAAGACGCGCAAACGCGGTGGTCGTCGCGTCACGATCGTCGGGGTGCACGAAGTCCATGAAGCGCTGACCGAGGAGGTCGGACACCGGATGTCCGAGCGTTCGCTCCCATTCGGGGTTCAGCCTGAGGAGTCTACCATCGGTGCTCGCGATGCAGAGCATGTCGAGGCTCGCGTCGAAGTAGCGGTCGAGTTCGTCGCTCTTCTCCCGAAACTGCTCGCTCGCGTGCTCTTCGCGCGCGAGCGCGTCTTTGAGGAGTCTCTTCTGCCGCAGGAGCTCGGCCTGCGCCGCGTGGAGCCGGAACGCCATCCGGATCGACGCCAGGAGCACGGTGTTCCCGGTGTTCTTGACGATATAGCCGTACGACGTGATGCCTTCGGTCCGGTCGACGATCTCCGGCTCGGTATGCGACGACAGGAAGGCGAGCGGAACGTCGCGCATCGAGAGGATCTGTTCGGCCGCGGTCGGCCCGTCGATTCCGGGCCCCAGATCGATGTCCATCAGCACGAGCGCGATCGATTCGTCGCTACGCGCCAGGACTACCGCGTCCTCACCGGTGCGCGCGATGACGACGCGGTACCCGGCACGCTCGAGCACCGACCCTTCGGCGAGCGCGATGAGAGCCTCGTCTTCGACGAGCAGAATGGCCGGCGCAGTTGCATTGCTCATTTGTTGCAGGTGTCTCCAGCAGAAGATCGCGATCGCGCGAACGGGACCGTCCAACCGGACACCAACGACTACCGTTCGCCCGATTACTCTACCACGGTCACCAGGCGGCTGCAATTTTACGGTTTTGGTCAGATTTGCCGGCTTCGCACCATGGACCGATGCCCCACCACCCTTTGCACCTCCGCCGCCGCTTGAGCGCACGCCGCGGCTCTGGTAGAGTCACGCATGCCGATGACGCTGCTCTGGTACGATCTGGAAACCTTCGGGCTGCACCCGCAGTGGGACCGGATCGCGCAGTTCGCCGCGATCCGGACCGACGATTCGTTCACGGAAGTCGGCGAACCGGTTGTCGCCTACTGCAGACTCACCCCCGACTACGTCCCGCACCCGGACGCGTGCCTGGTCACCGGCATCACACCCGACGTCGTCGCCGAGCGAGGGGTCAGCGAGCGCGAGTTCGCGGCGATCGTCCACCGGCAGATGATCGAACCCGGCACGTGCACGGTCGGGTTCAACAACCTGCGCTTCGACGACGAGTTCGTCCGCGCGCTCTTCTACCGCAACTTCTACGACCCGTACCGCCGCGAGTACCTGGAGAACAACTCGCGCTGGGATATCCTGGATCTGCTGCGGATGTTTCACGACCTGCGTCCCGACGGAATTAACTGGCTGCGCGACGATCGCGGGGTCCCGGTCTTCAAACTGGAGGCGCTCGCAGAGGCGAACGACGTCGAACACGAGTCGGCGCACGATGCGCTGTCGGACGTGCGCGCGACGATCGGGCTCGCGCGTCTGCTCCATCGCGTGAACGAACGGCTGTTCAGGTTCTACTTTTCGCTCCGCAAGAAGGATGAGGCGCGCAAGTGGCTCAACCTTCAGAAGATGGAGCCGGTCCTGCACACGTCGGCGATGTTCAGCTCACCGAACGGGTGCACGTCGATCGTACTCCCGCTCAGCGTCGCTCCGGAGAACGCGAACGAGGTCATCGCGTACGACCTTCGTCACGACCCCGACGATTGGCTCGACGCCGACGTCGATGAGATCCGCCGTCGCGTGTTCACGCGCAAGGAAGAGCTCGGCGATACGCCCCGGATCCCGCTCAAGGGGATCCACGTGAACCGCAGCCCCGCGGTGGCACCGCTGTCGACGATCGACGCGGAGCGGGCCGCGGCGCTCGGGCTGGACATCGACGAGTGCCTTGAGCACGCGCGGAAGATCGGCGCCCGGACCGATATCG
>SKVA01000352.1 GCA_007129695.1 Spirochaetaceae bacterium
GTCGAAGGTAACCGTCTGCGTCTTCGGGTTCGGCATCAAGCCCCGCCGACCGAGAATCGGACCAAGGCGACCGACATCCTTCATCATATCCGGCGTCGCGACGGCGACATCGAAGTCGAGCCACCCGTCGCGGATCCTCTCGATGAGATCGTCATCACCGACGTACGCGGCTCCAGCATGGCGCGCCTCGTCGGCCTTTTCACCCTTCGCGAAGACAAGCACCTTCTTCTCACCGCTGAACTGATTCGGAAGCACGAGCGTATCACGGACCGTCGCACTCTTCTTCAGGTTCAGGTTCATCGACAGCTCGATGGTTTCGTCGAACTTCGCGTACGAAAGCTCCTTGAGCAACTTCACAGCCTCTTCGGGCTCGTACCTGCGCTGCCGGTCGATCCGGGTGAGCGCCTCCCGATACTTCTTGCCGCGTGCCATCTACCCCTCCACCTTCACGCCCATGCTCCGGGCGGTTCCGGCGATGATCGCCATCGCGGCCTCTACGTCATTCGCGTTCAGGTCGGGCATCTTCTGCTCGGCTATCGCGCGAACCTGGGCACTCGTGATCTTGCCGACTTTGACTTTGTGAGGTTCAGCCGAGCCCTTGTCGAGCCCGATCGCCTTCTTGATCAGTACTGCTGCCGGTGGCGTCTTCGTGATAAACGAAAACGACCGATCGGCGTAGACCGTGATAACGACCGGAATGAGAAGCCCGGGCTCGATATCCTTGGTCACGTCGTTGAACTGCTGTACAAACTGCGGTGCGCTAACTCCGTGCGGTCCGAGTGCCGGACCTACAGGCGGCGCGGGCGTCGCCTTCGCGGCCGGCACCTGCAGTTTGATGATGGCAGTTATCTTCTTCTTTGCCATTCCCACTCCTTTGTGGTTCGAACGTCGGGCTCCAGGCTCGACTCCCACAAGCTGTCGGTGCGAAGCACCCCGAACCGACCCGATCGGCCAGGGCGCTATACCTTCTCTACCTGAAGAAAGTCCACTTCCACCGGTGTGGCGCGACCAAAGATCCCCACCATCACACGAAGCTTGCCCTTCTCCAGATTAACCTCTTCAACCTGACCGGTGAACGAGTCGAACGGCCCTTCGACGATTCGCACATTCTCACCGACCGTGAAACTCTGCTTGGGCTTCAGCGTCTTTTCGCCCTTCAGCTCGCCGGTCTTCTGCAAGATAGTCCGCGCCTCTTCCTGACTGATCGGCTGAGGCTTCATTCCCGGCGACGCGCCGACAAAACCCGTCACACCGTTGATGCGCCGGATCGCAGCGCACGGTGTCTTCCATCCGATATCGGGCAGATCCATTTCGAGCAGGATGTACCCCGGAAGAAACTTCTTCGTCGAAATCTTCTTCTTTCCGTCGCGAACCTCGACAACCTGCTCAGAAGGAACTTTTATGTCGGCGATTGTGTCGCCGAGCTCGCCGTTCTCCATCATCGTCCGGATCGTACGCTCGATCTTGTTCTCGTAACCGGTATAGGTGTGTAGTACGTACCAGCCTTTAGCCATCCCGCCTCGCTTTGCCGTCGACCGGGATCAGAAGATCAGGTCGATACCCTGCAACAACAGGAAATCGACGATGCCGAAGATCGCAGCAAAAATGAGGACCGACACAAGGACGACCTTCGTGTTCGAGGCGACTTCTTCCTGGGTAGGCCATTGCACCTTCCGGAGCTCGGCGTAGCTGTCTTTGAAAAACTGGATTATCCTCTTCATGCCCCCACCGCCCTTGTGCTGCTACAGGCCAGCCAGGATTCGAACCTGGAACATTCGGTTTTGGAGACCGACGCTCTACCAATTGGAGCTACTGGCCTAAGACTACTTGACCTTACCTTCCCTGTGGAGCGTGTGTCGCCGGTCGTGCGGACAGTACTTCTTGAGCTCAAGCTTCCCCTGCATGTTCCGCCGGTTCTTCTTGGTCGTATAGTTTCTGCGATCGCACTCGGTGCACTGCAGCGAGATAAGCTCCGTCGCACCTTTTTTTGCCTTGGGCATTGTTCACCTCACAGAGTCATCGAGCGTACCCTCTCCAACCAAAGTTGTCAAGGCCGGAGGGCGCATCGGTACAGTTCTTGCATGAAGAATCTGCCCGCACGAAAGCCCCCGATCGGATTTGAACCGATGACCCCATCCTTACCATGGATGTGCTCTACCGACTGAGCTACAGGGGCAAGTAGCCGAGAAAGTACCAATGGGTCGGTGTGCAGTCAAGGTTCGGCGACCGATCGATCGCGGGTCAGGAAAAAGCCGCCCTCAGCTGCGAAGACCAGGTGGTGATGCGGCCGTCGGTCAGATCACTCTGATTGTCCTCGTCGATCACGAGCCCGACGAACTGCCCGTCGCGTTCCGCCTCGGAGTTGTCGTAGCGGTAGCCGTCGGTCGATGTGTACCCGACGATCGTGCCACCGTGCTGCTCGACCACGTCGGCAAGGATCGCCATCGCGTCGGCAAAGGTGTCTCCGTAGTTCTCCTGATCACCAAGACCCAGGATCGCGACCCGCTTCCCGGAGAAGTCGACGTCATCCAGATCGGGCAGGAAGTCCTCCCAATCGTCCTGCAGGTCACCCGCCCCCCAGGTCGACGTCGCGAACACGAGCCGATCGTACCCGGCGATCGTTGCGGCGTCGACATCGGTGATGCTATGGAGGTCTCCGCCGAGCGCGTCGTGGAGCTTGGCGGCAACATCCTTGGTGTTTCCGGTCGACGAACCGTAAAAAATACCTATCGACATCGCTCCCCCGCTCCTCAGAGCTGACCCTGCAGTTGAGCGACCCATTTGACGATTCGGCCCTGCGTCAGTTCCGACTGGTTCTCTTCGTCGAGCGCCAGTCCTATGAACGAACCATTCTCCTCGGCATCCGAGGAGTCGAACGTGTAGCCGTCGGCCCCTGTCGATCCGATGAGCGTCGCGCCACGGTCGCGCGCGGTCTTGCCGACGATCCCCATCGCGTCGACGAACGTGTCGGGGTATCCCTCCTGGTCGCCAAGGCCGAACACCGCAACCTTCTTGCCGGAGAAATCCATCTCCTCGAGCGTCGTCATGAAGTCTTCGAAATCGTCCTGCAGGTCTCCGGTGCCCCAGGTCGACACGCCAAAGACGATCAGATCGTGCGCGAGGATCTCGTCGGCGGACGTCGCGGTGATGTTCGTGGACGCGACGCCACCGCCAAACGCCTGCGCGATCCGGTCGGCTGCATCCTCAGTATTGCCGGTTGAAGAGCCGTAGAAAACGCCAATCGATGCCATGGTGCCTCCGCGCCCAATGTAGCCGACGCCCATGCGGGCGTCAATGGTTCGAAGTCGCCCGACGGCCGGGGAACGCTTGCGTCGACCAGACGTGGTGTGCGATAATCGAAAGAGATTCAACCCCGATATACAAGAGGTACGTATGGCAGACATAAGCTCGATGAAGAACACCGGACCGACGCGTCGGCTGCGCGGCACCCTCCCGAAAATCGGTATACGGCCGACAATCGACGGAAGGCTCGGTGGCGTCCGCGAGAGCCTGGAGGCGCAGACGATGCGCATGGCGCAGAACGCGAAGCGATTCCTGGAAGAGAGCCTGCGCCACCCGAACGGGATGCCGGTCGAGTGCGTGATCGCAGATTCGACGATCGGCGGCGTCGCGGAAGCCGCGGCGTGCCAGGAGCAGTTCGAGCGCGCCGGGGTCGGCGTGTCGCTCACGGTCACCCCGTGCTGGTGCTACGGGTCGGAAACAATGGACATGACGCCGAGCATTCCGAAGGCAGTCTGGGGCTTCAACGGTACCGAGCGCCCCGGAGCGGTCTACCTGGCCGCTGTGCTGGCCGGACACGCGCAGAAGGGTCTGCCCGCATTCGGAATCTACGGACGCGACGTCCAGGACGCCGGCGACGAGTCGATTCCCGGCGACGTGCAGCAGAAACTGCTGCGATTCGCGCGTGCCGGGCTCGCGGTCGCTGAGATGCGCGGCAAGAGCTACCTGAGCATGGGTGCGGTCAGCATGGGAATCGCGGGATGCTACGTCACCGAACCGTTCTTCAAGAAGTACCTGGGTATGCGCAACGAGTACGTCGATATGAGCGAGTTCATCCGACGCATCGACGGTGGGATCTACGATCCCGATGAGTTCAAGACCGCACTCGCATGGGTCAAGAAGAACTGTCCCGAAGGCCCCGACCCGAACGAAACCTCGGCGCAGCGAAGCCGCGAACAGAAGGACCGCGACTGGGAGACCGTCGTCAAGATGACGCTCATCGCGCGCGACCTGATGGTCGGCAACCCCAGACTCGCCGCGACAGGATACGGCGAAGAGGCACTCGGGCACAACGCGATCGCGGCGGGCTTCCAGGGCCAGCGCCAATGGACCGACTTCATGCCGAACGGAGACTTCCTGGAGGCGATCCTGACGTCGAGCTTCGACTGGAACGGAATCCGTGAGGCGTTCATCGTCGCGACGGAGAACGACAACCTGAACGCGATGAGCATGCTCTTCGGTCACCTGCTGACTGGCACCGCGCAGATCTTTGCCGACGTCCGCACGTACTGGAGCGCCGACGCGGTCAAGCGGGTGACAGGCCACACGCTCACCGGCGACGCCGCGAACGGGCTGATTCATCTGATCAATTCGGGACCCGCGACGCTCGATGGGACCGGCGAGCAGACGACCGACGGCAAGCCGGCGATGAAACCCTTCTGGGAGATTACTCCCGACGAGGTCGGGCGCTGCCTGGACGCGACGGTCTGGTGCCCGGGCGAGACCGGCTACTTCCACGGCGGGGGATACTCGACACGCTACCGCAGCCGCGGAGGAATGCCGGTCACGATGAGCCGCTTGAACATGATCGAAGGCCTCGGCCCGGCACTCCAGATCGCCGAAGGCTGGACGGTTGAGCTGCCCACCGACGTCCACGATACGCTCGACAAGCGGACGAACTTCACGTGGCCGACCACCTGGTTCGTTCCGCGCCTGGTCGACAACCCGCGCTTCCGCGACGTCTACTCGGTCATGGCCAACTGGGGCGCGAATCACGGCGCGATCGGCTACGGTCACTTCGGCGCGGACCTCATCACGCTCGCGAGCATGCTTCGCATCCCGGTCTACATGCACAACGTCGCCGAAGACGACATCTACCGCCCGGCGGCGTGGACCGCGTTTGGCATGGACCTTGAGGGGAGCGACTTCCGGGCGTGCGAGGCATTCGGCCCGCTCTACAAGGACTGACCGTCCGCAGAGAAGACAGCCCATCTCCACCCACCGGGACCGCCGCACGGTCCCGGTGGCACGACTCGCGCCCGCCGACGGTGGGCTTGTCGGGTCTTCAACTCTGAGGTACAATAGAAAGCGAATCGTAAGCGATTAGAAGATGTTTCCAAACCTTACAGAACGCGAACGTCAAACGCTCGAGCTTCTTGTCGACGAGGAAGGTATATCGATCGCCGACATGGGTAGACGATTGTCGGTGTCGACGGTCACGATCCGGACGACGCTGAACACGCTCGCCGAAAAGGGAGTGATCGTCCGTACGTGGGGCGGCGCGAGCCCGGCGTTCCACCCGGAGATCGTCGACCGCCTGAGGACCGAGCACGCGGCGAAGCTGCGTATCGCCGAACGAGCGGCTTCGCTCGTCGAAGACGGTGACGCGGTGATGATCGAAGCGGGCACGACGACGTCGCTCGTCGGACGCTACCTGTTCGGCCGGCGCGACATTCACGTCGTGACCAACTCGATGCTCTTCGTGCCGTACGGCAGGTCGAACCCGGCGCTCAAGGTTACGGTCGTCGGAGGGACGTTTCAGCCGGTTACCGAATCGCTCGTCGGCCCACTCGCGCTGCGAGAGCTTGAGCAGTTTCACGTGCGGCTCGCATTCCTGGGAGCCGACGGATGGAGCCTGTCGGACGGCACGACGACGCACCTGGTCGAGGGTGCCGAGATCGTGCGCATGATGGCCCGTCGTGCCGACCGGTCGGTACTGCTCGCAGACAGCAGCAAGTACGGTCGAACCGGTTTTGCGTCGGTGCTCGATCTGCGCGAGTTCTCGCTCGTAGTAAGCGACACCGGCCTGCCGCAGGAAGCACGGGATCAGATAGCGTAGGCGGGAATCGAACTGTCTCTGGTCGAACGCGAAGAGAGGAAGAACAATGGCAACTGAAGTGCTCCTGCCAAAGCAGGGAAACAGCGTTGAAAGCTGTATCATCACGAGCTGGAAAGTCGCCCCCGGCGACGTGGTCAAGACCGGAGACCCGATCGTCGAGGTCGAGACCGACAAGACGACGATGGAGGTCGAATCGACCGCGGACGGCGTGCTGCTCAAGCAGCTCGCGGCCGAAGGCGATGAGGTGCCGGTCATGAGCCCGATCGCGATCATCGGCGAACCCGGCGAAGCCGTCGCCGATGAGGCCCCATCCGACGCCGATGCCGCTGCCGGTGATGACGAGTCACCCGCTCCGACCGCACCGCAGGCCGACCGGGGTGCGATCGCGAGGACCACCGGAAGTGGAACCGCGACGCCGCGCGCGCGACGCCGCGGCGGTGCGCGGATCAGCCCGCGTGCGCGCAAACTCGCCGAGACCCTCGGGGTCGACTCCTCCGGGCTCTCCGGATCGGGGCCCGGCGGACGAATCATGGCGCGCGACGTTCAGGAGGCGGCCGACTCGGCACACGCGCCGGCCGGCGTTGCGCCGAGCGGCGCCGCACGGTCTGCCGACGCATCGTCCGGCGGTGGCGCGGGACCGGCGCAGGTTGCCACAGAAGAGCGCGTCGGCGGCGTGCGCAAGCTCATCGCGTCGAGGATGCACGAGTCGCTCGCGTCGACCGCGCAGCTCACGATGGACGCTTCAGCCGACGCGCGCGGCCTCCTCGCGTACCGCGCGAAACTGAAGGCAGCGCGCTCGGAGGCGCTCCAGAAGGTCTCGATCAACGATCTGGTGCTCTTCGCGACGAGCCGCGCGGTCGCCGCGTTCCCGCAGGTGAACGCGACGTACGCGAACGGCACGATCACGCGGTATTCGGGCGTCGACCTCGGCTTCGCGGTCGACACGCCCAAGGGGCTGATGGTCCCGGTCATCCGCGGCGCCGACTCGCTCTCGCTCGTCGAGATCGCCGAAGCGGCGCACGCGCTCGCCGAGCGGTGCGTCGCGGGAACGATCGACGCCGACTCGCTGTCGGGCGGCACGTTCACGGTGACAAACCTCGGCGCGTTCGGGATCGAACGCTTCACGCCGGTGCTCAACGCGCCGCAGGTCGCGATCCTCGGCGTATGCTCGATCACGCACCGAGCCGCACCCGATGGAAGCGGTACGATCCCGATGATCGGCCTGTCGCTCACCGTCGACCATCAGGTCGTCGACGGCGCTCCCGGAGCTCGCTTCTTGCGCTCGGTAGTCGACCGACTCGCCGATTTCGAACTCACCCTCGCAGGATAGGAAGGAAGGAATATGCCTCAGTCACTCGTCATCGACCCACAGAAGGTTCGCAGCGCCGGTTCGGTCACGTTCGGGGAGATCCCGGTCAACGCGTACTCGGCGACGCCCAAGGAAGAGGTCAAGCGCTACGGCGCCGACCGCCTCAAGCGCGCGCTCTACGACATGCTCACGATCCGTGAGTTCGAAACGATGCTCAACGACATCAAGATGCAGGGCTCGTACCACGGCATCGAGTACAACCACAAGGGACCGGCGCACCTGTCGATCGGGCAGGAGTCGACCTCGGTCGGCGCGTGCATGGAACTCGACGTGAACGACTTCGTCTTCGGATCGCACCGCAGCCATGGAGAGATCCTCGCGAAGTGTTACGCAGCGATCACGAGGCTCGCTGACACCGAGCTCGAGACGGTGATGCGCGACTACCTCGGCGGCGACGTGATCGCGGTCGCCGAGCGCGACGGGTACGACGATGTGACCGACCTTGCGGAGAACTTCGTCCTCTACGGGACGCTCGCCGAGATCTTCGCGCGGAAGACCGGGTTCAACCGCGGGCTCGGCGGCTCGATGCACGCGTTCTTCGCGCCGTTCGGCAGCATGCCGAACAACGCGATCGTCGGTGGAAGCGCCGACATCGCGCTCGGATCGGCACTCTTCAAGCGGATCAACCGCAAGCCGGGGATCGTGATCGCGAACATCGGCGACGCGTCGATGGGGTGCGGGCCGGTCTGGGAAGCGATGATGCTCTCCGCGATGGAGCAGTACCGCACGCTCTGGGCGAAGGACATCGGCGGCGCGCCGCCTATCCTCTTCAACTTCGTGAACAACTTCTACGGGATGGGCGGCCAGACCTTCGGCGAGACGATGGGCTTCGACATCCTCGCGCGCGCGGGGGCCGGCGTGAACCCGCAGATGATGCACGCCGAGCGCGTCGACGGGTACAACCCGCTCGCGGTCGCCGACGCGATCGAGCGCAAGAAGAAGCTGCTTCTATCGGGCGAAGGCCCGGTGCTTCTGGACACGATCACCTACCGGATCAGCGGCCACTCGCCGTCGGACGCGTCGTCGTACCGCACGAAGGACGAGATCGGGATGTGGGAGCAGGCCGACGCCCTGGTGAGCTTCGCCGACCGACTGGTCAAGGCGGGAGTCATGAACGATGCCGAGCTCACCGCGATGAAGGAGCGCGTTGCGTCGAAGATCGAGCGCGCGCTCCGCCTTGCGATCGACCCGGAGCTCTCGCCGCACGCGCCGGGCAGCTTCATCGGCGAGGTGATGTTCAGCAACACGCCGACCGACCGCATGGACGACCGCCAGCCGGAGGTCCTCCTCCCGCTCGAAGAGAATCCGCGCGTCGAGCAGATCGCGCGCAAGAGCAGAAGCGCGTTCGACGACGACGGGAAGCCGCTGTCGAAGATGAAGGTCACCGCGTACCGCGACGCGCTCTTCGAGGCGGTGATCCACCGCTTCTACGAGGACCCGACGCTTGCCGCGTGGGGCGAAGAGA
>SKVA01000264.1 GCA_007129695.1 Spirochaetaceae bacterium
GGAGGCACCGACGCGGTGACCGGCGCGTGGATCCGCGCCGGGATGATCGAGTCGGTTGACGAGATGACCGCGATCGTAATGAGGCTGATCGGACGACCGTGACGGCTCGCGCACGCGATCAAGGGAATCGAGCGGCGCACGGCTCCTCGATCAGCCTGCCGCGACCAGTTCCGGCGATCTCCATCGGTTCGATCGGGGCCAGCATGCTCATTCTCGGCCTCCTTCCCGGCCGCCCGCGCGCCGGCCGGTCGTCAGCCAGCGAAGTCGAGGATGGCCCGCGTCCCGTCGTCGTTCTCAAAGCGGATCGTGCCGCGTAACTGTTCGGCGAGCGCGTGTACGATCGACATGCCGAGCCCCGATTCGCGGTCTGCGGGTGTGGCCAGACCAGGGCCGTTGTCGGCGACTACTACGACAACCCGCCCATCGCGTCTACTGGCAGACACGCTCAGTCGGCTTTCCCGGTCGTCGCGAAACGCGTGCTTCATCGCGTTCGTGACGAGTTCGGTCACGATCATCCCGAGCGTACCGATTCGCTTCGCATCGAGCTCGTGACCATCAGCGGCTATGTCGACCTGGACGCGCTCACCCCCGGGAAAGAGCTGTACCAGTTGCTGAACGAGCCGAGCAACGTACGTGTCGATCGCGATGCTTCCATCGGCATCGGTGCGGGACAGCTGCTCAAAGAGGAGCTCCATGCTGCGGAACCGTCGCCTAATGGTTTCCAGGATCTCAGCCGCCACCGGCTCGGTCACGCGACCGGCTTCGAGCGACAAAAGGCTGCCCATCGTATGAAGCGTGTTCCTGGCACGGTGCTGCACCTCCCGAAGGAGCGCGCTCCTTTCATCGAGGAGCTCCCCAACCTCTGCTTCGGCCATGTTGCGCTCGATTTGGTTCCCGAGGTGCACGGCGGCTTTGGACACCCGCTTCTTCGCGTACTCAACAATGAAAGGAGGGCGCGTCTGGTACGCCTCCGCACACGCACGCAGCGTTGGTAAGGGCACGCCGTACTCCAGTGAGAGCTCGGCAAGCCGCGCGTCATCGGTGGGCGGCGACCCGAAGCCGACGCTCATCGCGCCAACGACCTCTCCGCGCACCTTGATCGGAACCGCGTAGAGGTTGATCCCACCCATGCACGGTGTTTCGGTGGGGTGGCCGCTCCGGATCGTCGGCAGCGCCGCGTGCTTCCAGCACGAGTCGCGACACAGCCAGCGGCCGCTCTCCATCGCCCTCCGGTTGTCATCGGTCGCGCACATCTTCCGCGACGCCTCATCGAGCAGCCGACACCAGCTCGAACTGTAGACCCCGAGGGCGTAGTCACCGCTCTGCTCGTGGATGGTCGCCGACGTATCGAGCAGGGCGAGACAGTCGTCCGCGATTTCCCGAAGTTGATCGCGGCCCGCCCACTTCAGAATGAGCCCGTCGGGGTTCAGAAGACTCAGGTCGTCGTATTCGGGAGATCGATCTGGAAGAGGAGAGGTCTCGCTGCCGAGCATCCACTCGATACTCTTCAGTCGCTCCTGATCGACAACCCGGTCGGTGATGTCCTGAATCGTGCCGACGACCCGGTTGTGCTCGGCATCGAACTCAGCGATCGAGTGAATCCACCGGACCGCGTTGTCTGAGCGGCGTCGTATCTGGAACTCAACGTCATACGGCGTACCGGTCGCAACCAGATCACGGAGCGCCGCGTCGAGCCGCTCCCGGTACTCCGGGAGCGGGATCGTCTTGACCTCCCTGACCGTCATCGTCGCGTCACCGATTCCGTAGATGCGACGCGCCTGGACAGATGCGACGACGGTCCCGGATCGGAGCTCGAATCGCCACGATCCGACCTCTGCGAGCGCCTGCGCACGTTCCATGTCGCGCTCGCTGTCGCGGAGCGCCTGATCGCGCGCGTACTCCTCGGTCACATCGCGAAAGACCAGGACGACACCGATGATCTCCCCGCTCGATCCACGGATCGGCGCAGCCGAATCGGCGATCTGATACTCGACTCCGGCGCGCGAGATCAACACAGTGTGGTTGGCAAGTCCGACGATTCGCCCCTCTCGCAGCGCGCGATCGACCGGGATCTCGACAGCGATCCGGGTCATCGCGTTCACGATCTCAAACACATCAGCGACGGGGCGTCCACTCGCGGCCGCCTGCGTCCATCCGGTCAGCCGTTCGGCAACCGGGTTCATCAACACGACGACGCCGTCAACATCGGTCGCGATCACCGCGTCGCCGACACTCCGCAGCGTGACGTTGAGCCACTCGCGCTCGGCGGTCAGCGCGTGCTCCGCTTCCTTGCGGTCGGTGATATTCTGTAGAACGACCGTGAACTCGTCTCTGCGCGTCGGAAACACGCTCAGCTCGAACCAGCTGTTGGTCGCGGCAAAGAAGAGTTCGCGCCGAACCGGCTCTCCCGACTCCAGAACCTGCGCGTAGAGGTCGATCGCCTCATCGGCCTCGTGGTTCGGGTAGATGTCGCGGATCGTCCCTCCGACAACTCGCGCCACCGACAATCCGGTGTGCTCCTCGAACGCGCCATTGGCCGTGAGGTATTCGCAGTCGAAGGGCGCACCCGACTCATCGTAGAGCATTCGATGGACGCACAGTCCGTTCATCGAGTGCTTGAAGGTGTCGGCAGCGAGCGACCGCGACTCGAAGAGCCGGAACGCCATCCGGATCGAGGTCAGGAGCACGGTCTCGCCCGAGTTCTTGACGATGTACCCGTACGACGTGATGCCTTCGGTCTTCTCTACCGTCTCGCGCTCGGTGTGCGACGACAGGAAGACGAGCGGTACGTCGCGCTCGCCAAGGATGATCTCGGCGGCGCGGGTTCCGTCGATGCCGGAACCCAGATCGATGTCCATCAGAATAAGGTCGATCGGTCGAGTCGAGCGGACGATCTCGATCGCCTTTTCACCCGAGTTCGCGACCACGACCGAGTAGCCGAACCGTTCGAGCGTCATTCGCTCGGCCATCGCGATGAGCGCTTCATCTTCGACGAGAAGCAGGGTCTTTGACTGGGGTTCGAGCACGGTTCCCTCTGCTGGCCACAAGAAAGGCGAGTCCTCTCTGGGAAGCACCGCAGACGAAAAGAACTCCAAAATGGCTATCCCGCGAGCTTAACCGCAATGGTTATATTTTGCAATTAGATCTATTCCGTCAGGTTTATTCCGGTCACGCACCGGCCGACACAGAGGGACGGTCGCCCGAGTGCTTCAAGCCTCCCCGAGCGGCGCCAGCAGCGCCGCGTTCGCGCGCATTCCGGCGGCGACAAGACCGCCGTCGGAGCCCATCGCGATGAAGGTCATGCCGCGCTCGACCATCGGATCGAGCATCGCGGGGTCGAGTACGAGCGTCCCGCTCGCCTTGCCGTGGTTCCGCGCGGCGTTCGTGACCGCGTCGACGGCGTCCAGGAAGTGAGGATTCGAGTACTGGCCCTGGATCCCCAGCGCGGTTGAGAGGTCGAGCGGGCCGATGAACAGCACGTCGACTCCGTCGACCGCGGCGATCTGATCGACATTCTCCACCGCCGTTGGCGTCTCGATCTGGACGACCGTCAGAAGCTCGCGGTTCGCACGGTCGAAGTAGTCGGCGAACGCGGTGCCGAACCCGGTTGCGCGGGTGAGCGACGCGACGCCGCGCACGCCGTCGGGTGGGTAGCGCATCGCGCGGACGGCCGCGTACGCCTCGTCGGCGGTCTGCACGTAGGGGACCATCACGCCCGATACACCCAGGTCCAGGACTCGCTTGAAGCGGACCGGGTCGTTCCACGCGATCCGCACGATCGGTGCGGTCGTCGCGGCGGCGGCCGCCTGGACCTGCGCGACCAGGCTCTCCTGGTCTCCGACACCGTGCTCGAGGTCAAGGAGAACCCAGTCGAACCCGGCGATCCCGGCCATCTCCACGGTGATGCTCGACCCCAGATTGCACCAGGTTCCGAACAGGCGCTCGCCGGCGGCGACCCTGTCGTGCAGAAACGTCATACGCACCTCCACGACGAGTGTACGCCGCGCCGCGAGCTTGGTACACCGGCGCGGTACACCGGGCGCGGTTCCCGACGGCCCGGCGTTGGGGTATAAAGATGAGGACATCGCGAAGACGACGCGAAGCCTCGGACGCAGGCCACGTCCAGGCGGGACCGTCGACCGCGACAGGAGGAGACCCATGAAGATCATCGACCTCCGAGTCACCCCGGTCGCGATCGGCGACCCACCACTTCTGAATGCTGCGGGCGTCCACGCGGCGTACGCGCTTCGAACGATCGTTGAGGTGGTCACCGACGACGGCGTCTACGGCCTGGGCGAAGTGCCGGGAAGCGCGTCGAGTTCGCGGCGTACCTCTTCTTGAAGGAGGCGGGTGCAGGCGGCGAGCTCGGGTACGACATCGATCCGAGCGCGACGGGATGGGCCGCCGCGCGTCAGGCGCGCGCGCACAGTCCACAGGAGGTCGTCGAGCAGGCACGCGCGATGTGCGACGAGTTCGGCTTCCGCTCGATCAAGCTGAAGGGCGGCGCGTTCCCGCCCGCCCACGAGATTGCCGCGATTCGGGCGCCCCGCGAAAGCTTCGGGCCCGACGTCCCGCTTCGACTCGACCCGAACGCGATCTGGTCGCTCGACACCGCGGTCGCATCGGGTCAACAGCTCCAGGGGTTGCTGGAGTACTACGAGGATCCGGTGCGTGGGCAGGAGGCTATGGCCGAGCTTGCGCGTCGCGTCGACCTGCCGCTCGCGACGAACATGTGCACGACCGCGTACGACCACCTGCCCGACAGCATCCGGCTCGGGTCCGAGCGGATCATCCTGGTCGACCATCACGCGTGGGGCGGGCTCCTGCCCGCGATCGAGCTCGACCGCGTCTGCCGCACCTTTCGTCGCGAGCTCTCGATGCACTCGAACAGCCACCTGGGCATCTCGCTCGCCGCGATGGTTCACCTGGCCGCCGCAAGCCCGTCGCTCGCGTACGCGGTGGACACGCACTATCCGTGGCAGGTCGACGACTTGATCGCCGGCGGCCGCCTGCGGATCGAGGACGGCACGCTGCCGGTAAGCCACGAGCCGGGGCTTGGCGTCGAGCTCGACCGGGACGCGCTTGCCAGGCTGCACGACAACTACCTTCGCTGCGGGCTCACCGATCGTAACGACGAGGCGGAGATGCAGAAGATCAGCCCCGGATGGAAGTTCGAGCCGGTGCGCTGGTAACAGGGCGTCATCAGACGGTGGACTCGCCCAGCCGGATCGCCTCCTACGAAGTCGCTGACGTCGTCACGACTCGCAGTAGAGTGCGGAGTCACCCGCTCGCGGCTGCCCCGGAGCCGGCCATCTCCGGATCCCGGTCGGCTGCGCGCGGTGGCCACGGGATGATCGCGGATGTCGTAACACAGTAGTAGCGGTACTCCGGGTAGCGTGACAGCGTTATCGACTCGGTGAACCGCGTGGAGCCGATGAAGAGCAACGTCAGCAGTACGACGCCGACGCCGCTCGGGTGCATGATGGTGTCGAGCGCTCCGACCGCCATGAAGTAGACGCACCACCACACCATCAACTCACCGAAGTAGTTCGGGTGTCGCGAGTACCGAAACAGACCCGTCGTCCGGAAGCCTCGCGTGATGTCCTCCCTGCTGATTCCGTCGACTGGAACGGAGACGGCCGGCTTACCGCGCGCCGCGTTCTTGGCGTTCTGGAACCGCCACTGTTGCTCGTCGGCGATGGTCTCCCAGACGAGCGCAAGAAGAAAGATCGTCGCAAAGACGACGAAGGGTGTGGTGAACCCGCCGGTCGGACTGGCCGCGAGCGCGTGGACGGGAAGCGTGAACGCAACGAACAGAAACACCTGGTACGCGCAGATAAAGAGGAGGTGAAAGACGTGCCACAGCGCGGGGCTCCCGATCCGATCGCGAAGAATCGCCCATCGGTAGTCCTCAATCGACGTATACCCGCCGCGACGCGCGAAGTTGAACGTCAGGCGAATGCCCCACGCCGTGATGAGAAGCGCCGCAACGGTGACCGCAGGGTCGAACCCGGAGCGCACCGCGTAGACCCACGCGAATACCGGTGGAACGGTGCTCCACGACCGGTCAACCCACGAGTAATCCCCGGTCACCACGCCGAGCACGAACGACGCGACTGTAATCGACGCGGCCAGAACGGCGACGACCGACAGCGGCGGCATCTGCCGGGCGAACGCCGCGACAGACCCGACGCCGGTCGCGCCGGCGGCGATCCACAGCCCTGCAAAACACGCGATCGGCATCGCTACGATGAAGAGGATGAGCCGTTTCATCCCACGCCGGTATCCCGCGGAACGCGCCGGGAGCAACCTTATGGGTAGAACTGCTTGGTCCATCTGCGATACGCGCCTATCGGGCCGTCGCCCTGCATGAGCGCCGGGGTGGGGACGAACGTCTTGTGCATCCAGATCGGAACGTCCTGCATGACATCGGCGACAAATCCCTTGATGCCCATCCGGGCGACCAGATTGGTCGTCAAGCCGCGCGGGGCAAACGCAAGGAGCGGATGAACCATCGACGGTTTCTCGACCCGCTTGACCGACAGCGCGAGGCGTAGCACGACCTCGTCTTCGCTGAGCGGCGCGGCAAGGACGAAGTGACGCGTTCGAATCCCGAGGCTTGCCGTGTTCACCTCCACCCTCGCGTACCCAAGCCCGTACTGGTTGATCTCGAGCTCGACGTCGGTTCCCTGGGACCGCCCGAACGTGCTGCGCGGTCGAGTCATGCGGTAGCGGGCGTTCAGGTATGCGCCTTCGGTCCTCAGATCGCTCTGCATTTCGACGTTCCGGTACCCGTGGAGCAGCCGCAGATGCCCGATGTCGCAGCTGTTTTCGGCGATCTCCTGCACGTGACCGCGCATGCGGATCTGATGGTGGAGCACCGGGGTCCACCCGTCGGTATCGACGTCAGGGATCTCCCACTCAGGCTCCGCGCCGGTCTCGTCGAGGACGCGGAGCTGCGCGAGCGCGCCCGCACCATCGAGGAGGCGCTGGCCTGGTTCGTCTACCCCTCCGGCGTGATCGTCAATTTCGGCGATTCCGACAGTCGCGCCATGACCTGCTCGGCCAAGGCGGCCGAGCGTAAATGGACCACGCCGCTGATGCAGGCGGTGGCCAGCAGCGGCGCCACGGGCGGTGCGCGCCCCGAGGGCCTGCGCGCCTTTCCCGACTCCGGCTATGCCGTGATCCGCCAGCCCGACGCGCAGGCCCCCGAGATGCCCGCGCAGGACAGCTATCTCGCGCTTGCGGCGGCGTTTCACTCGCGTACGCACAAGCATGCCGACGATCTGAGTTTCGTGTGGTACGACCGCGGCCAGCCGATCCTCGTCGATGCCGGGCGTTACGGCTATATCGGCAAGACCGAGCAGGGTTCGGATCTGTGGAAGGAGGGGCACTGGTACTCCGATCCGATGCGGATCTTCATGGAGTCCACCCGCGCGCACAATACGCTGGAATTCGACGGCCGCGACTTTCCCCGCAAGGGGGTCAAGCCCTATGGCAGCGCGTTGGAGCGCACTGCCGAGCGCGACGGGGTGTATGCCATCGAGAGCCGGTGCAAGCATTTCCGCTCCATCCGGCATGATCGGGTGCTTGTGTTCCATCCCGGCCGGTGGCTGATCGTCTTCGATGTGTTCAAGGACAATCTGGGTGCGGCGCATGACGTGCGCCAATGGTTCCATGTGGCGCCGGGCAATGTCGTTCTGCCCGAGCAGGCGGGATACCGCATCCATCTTGCCGACAGCGGTGAGCAGCTTTGCGCATCCCCCCTGCTGCCCGATACCGGGACGACGCCCGTTCTCAGCGGCCGACGGGAAGCCCGGCTGCAAGGCTGGTGGTCGGGCCGGGAGCGCAGTGCGGAGCCGGCCCCCGCCTTCGCCTTTACGCGCCGCGCCGCCACCGGGGGGGCCTTCGCAACGCTTTTCACCTTCTCTTCGGAGTGTTCGCCGGACCTTGCCAGAAGCAGGACCAATGCCAGCGGCCAGCGGGTGCGGCTGGCATGGGAGGACGATGGCGGAAAGCACGAGATCGTTCTCGACAGGACCGAGTCCCTGTCGGTCGAGGTTTCTCGGGATGACGCACACCGGCCCCGGCGGGAGACAGGGATGTCGGGCGCCGAGCTTGGCCTGCTGCGCGCGGTTCTGTCCGATGCGGGAACCGTTCTGGAGTATGGCGCTGGCGCCGCCGGCATACTCGCCGTGCACATGTCGGAGAAATTCGTGATGACGGTCGAAAGCGACCGGGAGCGTGCGCGCCATCTGAGCGAACAGATCTCGGCTATTGCCGCTCCATCGCCGCTCATCGTCCACCGCGTGGACCACGAGGTCGCGCAGGGGCCAGATGGTACGGTGCGCGATACGACCTGGCTTCGCGCGTTGCCCTACCCCAACGATATCTGGGAGCAGTCTTTCTTTCACGATCCCGATGCGATCGTGATTAAGGGGCCGATCCCCGTGCTCTGTCTGGCTGCCGTCTTGCTGCGGCTGCGCAAGCCGGCGACCATCCTGTTGCCTGGTTACGCGGACCACCCGGAAAATCGTCTGGTTGAACATTTCCTCATGCCTGAGGCGGTGATCGGTCGCATGGCGCAGTTAGACGCCGCGCCGGGGCTGATCGGCGAGGCGGAAGCCGCCTTCCTGGTCAGGGAGTACTTCGCTATGACAGGCGGGCATGAAGACGCGGACGCCGCCGCACGGGGTGAGGCGCCTCGGTCCGCGGACAGTGTCGGAGGGGAGCGGGACGAGACATGAAGAACCAGCGTGATCACAAACCGCGCGACGGCGGAGAGGTTGTCGAGAACTCCGCGCATATGCCCGCCCATACGGATCGGGAGCTGCATATTCCCCTGAGCAGCCGTGCGGTGTTCTGGCAACCGCGCC
>SKVA01000009.1 GCA_007129695.1 Spirochaetaceae bacterium
AAGCGACCGACGATCGCTTCGGATTCTACTGCGCGACCGAAGTCACCGGCGGCATCTCCAAGGCGAGCGCGACGATCATCCTGCGTGACTTCGACCACGACATCGTCGAGCGCAGGATCGACTACCTGAAGCAGCTCGCGCGCACGATCGAGGGCAGCTTCCCGGGCGGGAAGGTCGACGTCGACGTCGATCGCCAGTACCTGAACATGGCTGATTTTCTTGCACCGCATCCGCAAGTCCTCGATCGGGTCTGTAAAGCGATCGCGGCGACCGGGATAGAGCCGATCATACACCGGATTCGCGGTGGCACCGACGGCGCACGGCTGAGCGAGCGCGGGATCCCGACCCCGAACATCTTCACCGGCGGTCAGAACCTTCACGGTCGCTACGAGTGGATCGCGCTTCCGGCGATGGTACGGGCGTCCAAGACGATCGTGAACCTGGTTCAGCTCTTCGCCGGCTGACGCCCCCACGGCGTCACCCTCAAGGCACGCGTCGGCTTTTGCGCGGTTTCGTGCTATACTTGAGGGGTGCGGAGTGCAGGGCTCGCATCCATCGCTATTCTCCTCCTGCTTTCGGCGTGCGACAGCGGTTCGCTGTTCCGATCTGCTCCAGGAGATCCTTCTGCGCTGAGTATCGCGACGGTGTCGGCGGGGACACGACTGGAGCCCGGGGCGGCGGTACCGGTCCGAGTGACCCGTGGCGCGGAGTACACCGGCAGCCCGGATCTTCCCGACTCGGTTCTGGTCGAGCTGTTTGATCTCGACGGTGAGCTTCTTGCCGAGTCGCGATTCGAGTCGGTGGATAGCGCGGCCACGCTCCCGCTCGTTGAGCTGCCCGACCTCGACGCCGGCGCGTATCGCCTTCGCGCGACCTACTTCGACGGGGACACGGTTGTCGCGACGAACTCCGTCACCGTGTTCATCGTCGCCGGCGAGTTCGCTATCCGGGGCCTCACGACCTACCCGGCGAGTTCGCGGCCCGGCGCCGACAGTCTTCTGAGCGCCACCCTCAGGATCCCTGACGGGGTTGATCCCTACCTGGAGTGGCTGGTCGACGGCACGGTTGTGCGATCCGGTCCGCACAGCGAGACCGGTTCCACCATCGCGATCTCGGCGCCGGTCGCCCAGGGGATCTATACGGTCCGGGTCAACCTCTACCCGCTGTGGGACCCGCGGATCGACTTCGCTACCGTCGAACCGGTCGCGACGTTCCGGAGCGAACTCGTCGTGTCGAGCGCGCCTGTTCGTTCCGCGTCCGACCTTGGGCCGCCCGAACGCTTTTTCGCGCTCTACCATCTCCAGGGCACGTTCGAGGAGAGCGGGAGCCGCGCGGGCATGTTCCCGTCGATCTCGTTCGCCGGCCGGCCCGATCCCGCGCTGTCGCTTGCTGCGCTCGACGACGTATTCGGCTACCGGTTCGACGGGTCGGCCGCGTTGGTCCTGCCCGGCGTTGCGTGGCCGGTGATCGACGGCGCGCTTGCTCCGGCTTCGTTCACGCTTCGCGTGCACGCCGAACCGGCCGCTGACGATGCGGTGGCCGACGATACGGCCGCTGACGATGCGGGTTCGGGCGCGGGCGCTGAGTACCAGACAATGGTATCGATGCACGTGGCCGAGTCGCCTATCGCGCGGCTGCTGCTCGACGACTCCGGAAGAATCGGCCTGGTGCTCCACGGATGGTCGCTACCGCTGTGGTCCGCGCATCCGGTCCTGATTCCCGGGCAGTCGCAGCGGATTACCGTCGCCCTGGTTCCCGACGGCGATCGAGTCATCGTTCAGTTCCGTGCATCGGACAGACTGGTGTCATCCGATATAGGCGCGCTGCCCGATCTGTCGGCGATACCTGGTGTACGCGTTCGCCGCGACGACTCCGGCTGGGGCCTCATAGAGGGTGAGACGCGGCTTGGCGCGACAACCGGTGGCTTTGTCGGGATCATCGACGACTTCGGTGTACGGTTCCGGAGCGACCGTGGCGACCCCGCGGCCGACGCATCGATGTTTGTCGACAGTATGGCGGCGTACCACGAAGGGCGTGTCATTTTCGCCGACGGGTTCGATACGGCTGATCGACGCGTAGAGGTCGACACCGACGGCGGCGTGGAGTGGACCGGGTCGTCTATGCTTCTGAACGCCGGAGGATCGTTGCGGCTGCCACAGCCAGCGGGCGTCGGCACGCGCGTGCTCAGGATCGAGTATGACGGTGACGGTGAGTTCGGAGTCGCGATCGCCGACGGCCGACAGATCACCGTAGACCGGGCAGCGAGCCCGCGCGCGGTGCTCCGTCTGCGGTTCGCGCCGTTGGGTGCCGTGAATGAGCCGGACGGCGGTTCGGGCGCGCAGGAGCGGACAGGCTCGCACGATGAGCCCGAGATCAGGGTGCTCCGAGACGGTTCGCTGCAGGTCACCGTTCGCGTTGCGGCTACCGCCGATGGGGCGACCGACTCGGCGTCGACCGTGACGATCACCCGCCGTCAGACCGCCGATGGCCCGATCGAGATCCGTAGCGTACTCGCGTTCCGCGACGAGTAGTCGTCGAGCCGGTGCACCGCGGCGCGCCGCGGTGTAGAAGCGGCTCCCCGAGCCCGTTATACTCGCAATGGCGACTGAGGGGTTTGTGACGGCGATACATCGAGCTACTGTGTGCGTGCTGGTGCTGCTGTGCATCGGCGCGGCAGGCTATGGACAGGATTTCTCCCGACGCGAAGAGATCGCGATCTTCCGGTTGAGTTACTACGGCCAGCCGGTCTTTTCGCCGCCTGTCGGCGTTGAGGTGAGAGTCGTCGGGCGACGCGGTTCGCTGACCGTATCGGTGCGAGGCACCGGCAACCCCGAGTACGACCAGTTGTTCGAGCGCGCGTTCGGCGCGGTCGACGAGCAGATCCGCAGCGTCTTCATCAACCTCGGCCGGTTCAGCGTGATCGGAATGGAGCAGCGACTCACGCAGGACAGCGTGAGCGACTTCATATCGGTGCTGAGCGACTACCAGTTTGAGCGACAGGATCTGCCCGACGCGGTCCTGCTCGGTCAGCAGGCGTTCACCGAAGCCGACTTTCGCGCCCTGTCCGGCGGGTTCATCGTCGTGGTTCCATCGGTGAGTTGGTACGACCTGCGGCGGCTTGAGGACGGCCGGTTCCGTGCCGATATCGAGGCGTCGTTCACCTTTGTCGACGTCCAGAACAGAGAGACGTTTTCCCAGTTCTTCGTGTCGACTTCCGGGGTCAGCGCGAACGCTTCGCAAGCCGTCCGCGACGCGGTCGATGCGATCGCCCCGGAGCTCTCGTTCAGGGTCAGGGGGATGGACCGATTCCGGATCCGAACAGGGGTTCTGGACGTCGCCGGGCGCGACGTGATCATCGAGTTCGGTCGGAACATGGGGCTGCGTCCCGGCGAAGAGTACGCGATCGTAGCCGATCGCGTCCTTCCCAACGGGCGGATCGTGACCGCCGAGACCGGCCTGCTGGTTGTGCGGGAGGTGCAGAACGACGTGAGCTACGCACGCGTACTCTACGCGCGCCCGGGCGCACGGGTCGGTGATCAGCTGCGCGAGGTACCGCGCCGCGGGGTAGAGGCGCAGCTCTACTTCGATCTGATGACCGACGGGGCGACGAGCCTCGCCTACCTGATCGGCCTGCGGGCGGTGCCGTCGCGCGGATTCTTCGCGGGGCGACCGTACGCCGCGTTCGAGATCCCGGTCCGATCCGGTCAACCGACCGGAGGGTTGCCGATGAACGTCGTGCTCGGCGGTGAATGGAACCTCCTCATCGGACGCATCCGGCTCACACCGTCGGGCGGGGTCGGACTCGGCGGCGGTATCGCGCCCGGAGACGACCAGCCACGCTTCTACGCGTCGCATATCGGCGCGATCGCGCGCTTGACCGGGAGTTTGCTCCTCACGCGCGATATCCTCGTGTCTGTGCAGACCGGCTACGGGCTGTGGGCCGATCTGACCGGACGCGACGACTCATACGGTGGTCTGATCGTCGGCGCCGCGGTTATCTTCAAGTGAGTGGGGAGCTATGAACGTACGACTCGGTATCCTGACGCTGATTGTTCTTGCCGCGCTGTCGGCGTGCGCAGGCGGGCCTCCCGCGTCTCCTGCTACCGATGACGTCTATCTTGGCGTCGGTCGTGGGGCGAGCCTGGGCGCTGCGGTGAACGCCGCCAAGATGGACGCCGTGCGCAACGCGGTAATCGATCTGATCGGCGCCGATGCCGAACGCGCGCACGCCGCGCGGCTCGAGGACGTACTCTATTCGACGCGCAATCCGAATGCATTCGTCTTCAACGAGACGATGGAAACGCTTCGCCGGGACGGTTCGCTCGCCGACGGCGATCTGCGGTACGAGATCAGCATCCGTGTGAACGTCCCGGCCGTGCGGCGCACGCTCGACGCGAACGGTATCGGGTCTGGTACGCGAACCGCGGCCGTTGCCCCCGGATCAACCGGTGCTGCCGGCGAGGCCGAGGGCTCCACCGCTGTCCGCCCGGCCGGCGCCGACACGACGATCGAACCGGCCGACTATCCGGCGGTCACCGACGCCGAGCGGCGTTTCATCAGCCGGTATGTCGGCACGATGACCTACATGGTTTACTTCGACGACCGATCGCTCGGCGATCTTGGCGACGGGCTCGTCGACCGGTTTACGATGCAGAGCGGCGTCGCGCAGGCGAACAGCTTCCTGGTCGGTCAGGGGAAACTGGTCGTGGACGCCGCGCAGGTCGAACGGCTCAAGGAAGATCAGCGGCTGGTGTACGAAGAGTCGGGCCAGGGTGTGACGCTGCTCCAGTGGATCGCGCGACGCCTGAACGCCGACGTCTACATCGAGATCGACGCGCAGGTGTCGACCCGCACCAGCGGCCAGGGGCACAACGCGATCGCCGCGGTGACGCTCAGCATGTACGAGACGTCAACGGGACAGATCCTGGGATCGATCGTCCGTCGCAGTCCGGAGACGTTCAGCCGGACGAGCGACGCGGACGCGGTCAGGAACGCGCTGCAGAGCACCGTGTTCCAGGCGATGCCCGACGCGGTAGCGATGTCCCGGCGGCAGATGGAGCTCGCGCTGACGCGCGGCATCCGCTACGAGCTGACCATTCAGCGGCCCGCCGACGCCCGCACGATGTCGCGCTTCAGGACGGAGATGCTTGCGGTTACCCGCGGGATCGACACGATCAGCTCGGCGCCCGAAGAGATACGGTACGCGGTGTTTTTCATCGGTGGCAGCGACGACCTGGTCGATCTGATATTTGGCGTGTCCGACCGAGTCCCGGGGCTTGAGTCAGTGGATCTGGTATTGAGCCGGGGTCGATCGATCACGTTCGACGCCGGACAGTGAGTAGTAGAGGGGGAGTTATGAAGGGTATACGTGGGATCACTGGGTTGGTGTTGGTGCTCGGAGTGCTCGCGTCGTGCGCGAGTCGCCCCGATACTCGACCGGCCGAAATAACGCGGCCGAGTTTCCGCATCATCGAGCACAAGAACAGCACGCTTGGTGGAGACATTCCCGACTGGACCAGCATGGACATCGGCGAACTCGAGGCCGACGAGCGGTTCGAAGGCCGGTACGTCTTCCGGTTCGAAGAGACCGGCCGCAGCCTCGCGGGCGTCCGGACGGTGTCGGACAACATGAACGCGCCGGCCGAAGTCGCACGGCTGATCAGCATGCGGGTTGAGCAGGTATTCGCCGGTGCACAGGTCGGCGATCAGGACTTCGTCGAGACCTACTTCGAGAACGTGGTGCTCACGTTGGCGCAGACCGACGTGAGCGGGCTGCGCAAGTACGGCGACTTCTGGGTGCTCAAAGAGTACATAAACCAGGACGGTAGTGCCGGTCGCCAGGAGTACGCGTACTACTCGATCTACACCATCGAGCGGAGCATCGTCGCCGAGCAGATCCGCCGTGCGATCGACGGCCTCGAGGCCCAGACCGAAGAGGAACAGACCGCTCGGCAGCGCGTCCGCCAGATCATGGAGCGCGGGCTGTAGGCCGGGACGGTTTGATGCCCCTACCCGCTCGATGGTCGCGGCTGTGCGGCGCGGCGGCGCTCGTCGTGCTGCTCGTTTCTTGTGCCGGGCTGCCTGCGCCGGCACGCCGCGATCCTCCGTCGTGGGTCCTTCAGCCGCCGCCGTCGGACGACCGGTCCGAGTACTTCGTCGTGTCGTCCACCGATCCCGACGGGAACGTCGGCGCCGCTGAGGAGGCGGCTGCGCTCGCGCTGCTGACGCAGATCAACCAGGCGCTCGGCGTCGACGTCGCGGTGCTGACGACCGCCGACGCCAGGAGCAGCCTCGACGCTTTCCGCGTCGATCTGGTGCAGCAGGTAACGCAGAGGGGCTCCGGACGGATCGAGGGGCTTCGGGTCACCGACCGCTTCATCGTCGAACGCGACGGGCGTGCGACGGTTCACCTGCTTGGCGCGTACGATCGTCGCAGCTTCGTGGCCGAACGCGCCGCGCGGGAGCGCTTCTTCCGACAGCGAGAGGATCTCTACCTGGGGCCCGAGGCGGCGGCGGTCCGCGCGGCGTCCGACGGTCGAGTGCTCGATGCGCTCATCGCGTACGTGCAGGCCGCATCGGCCGCCGCCGACGCCGAGCGCGACGGCATAGCATCGGCCGGACCCGTTGTCGTGCGTTCGCTCCAGGCCGCGGTAGCGTTGGGCGGCGGGCTCACCGTAGAGGCGCTCGACGGGCCCGATCGCGTTCAGGTTGGGGAGCGTCCGTCGCAGCCGATCCGGTTCGCTGTTTCCGACGGTTCCGGACGTCCCGTGGTGGGCGCTCCGGTCGACCTGTCGTACCGGGAGACGATCGGCGGCCGGTCTGTCGTCCGGTCGGTTCAGCTCGTCACCGACGCGACCGGCATTGTGACGCACCGCCACCCCGCCCCGGCGGCCGTTGGCGACGTCATGGTCACAGCGCGCGTCGAATCGAGCAGGGTCGCGACGCTCGTGACGCAACTGCCAGGATCGGTTCTGGCGCAGACGCGCGCGCTCGCCGAGTCGCTAAACGCGGCGCGGGCGACGTACTCGTTCACGGTGCTGTCGCGCGCGCGGGAGTTCGTTACCGCAGTGATAGTCGTCGATACCGACGCATCTGGTCTTCCGATGGCCGACAGCCGAACGGCCGAAGGGGTGATAGAGGCGTTGTCCGCCGCAGGGTTTCTCCTGTCGGGCGCGGACGTCGACCCGCTGATCCTGATCGGGCGATCGGCCACAGAGAGCGCAGCGCTCCTTCAGTCGCTCGTTCCGTCGCGGATCGAGCGCGCGATCATCGGAACCGCGACGATCGCGGAGTGGACTGAACGCGACGGATACATCGTGCGTGTCTCCGGGTCGCTCAGCGCGGTCGACCTGAATACCGGCGCGATCCTTGCGTCGGTCTCCGGTATCCGAAACGCGCAGAGTTCCACATCGACGCAGGCGATGCGAGCGGCCTTTCTGAGCCTGGGTCGGATGCTCGGACGCGACCTGGCCGCGACGATGCCGTAATCGCTATTCCTCGCGCCCCTGCGCGCGCTCGCTGAGCGCCTCCCGAATCTCGACCGGCCGGTTCGTGATGATGCCGTCGGCTCCGGATCGGACAAGGGCACGCGCGGTTGGTGCATCGTCGACGGTCCACGCGAGTACGCGCCGGCCGCGGCGGTGAGTGCGTCGCGTCATCCGCGCGTCGACCTGTTTCCAGTGCGGCTTCATGATCGTCGCGCGCGCGACCGGTCGGCCCCCGCCTGCGCGCAGCCACCCGGGCATCGCGTCGGAGTCGATGTAGATGACCGCACGGAGGATTTCGGGCGCGATCCGGCCGACGCGACGTACGATGAATGGATCGAAGCTCGATACGACGACGTGCCGCTCCATCCCGTGCTCCCGGACGATTCGGACGGTCTCTGACTCGACATCGCCGGGTCTTGCGCGGCCGAAACGGTTTCCGTAGTGCTTTATCTCGATGTCGACAAACCGGTCGGGTCCAAGCGCCCCGAGCACGTCCGACAGGAGCGGCACCCGCTCTTCGGAGAACTCCGGAGCGAACCAGCCGCCAACGTCGTGCCGCAGAAGCTCATCGTAGGGCGTGGCGCGAATCGCCAGGTCGACGCCGGCCGTGCGTAGCAGCGTATCGTCGTGCGCTACGACGATCTGACCGGTTGCGCAGCGGTGGACGTCGAGTTCCACTGCTTCGATGCCGTGCTCGACCACCTGCTCGAACGCGGCGAGCGTGTTCTCCGGTGCGGTCGAACTGCACCCGCGGTGTGCCCATACGATCGGACCGTCGACTACGACTCGATCGAGTCGTTCGGTGAGCGTCACGGCCGGTCGCCGCGATCGTTGTCGCCCGCCGCCTGTTCGGCGGCGATCCTCTTGCGGAGCGCATCGAGCGCGACTTCCGCCTCGGCTTCAGCGACCGCGCGATCGGTTTCGTGGCCGCTTCCGACGACCGACTCGATGCTTGCCAGCAGGCCATTCGCGTCGACCGACCGTTCCGGCGCGGTCGGCAGCCCCGCAAGCCGGCGCTTGAGTTCGGTAACCTTGAAGTCGAGCTCGTGTTCTTCGCGCTTGAGCCCGACGAGCGCACGGTGAGCCTCTTCGGCTCGCTCGAGCGCCTGCCGTGCGAGCTCGGTCTGGCCGCGGTCGATCGCGAGCTTCACTCGCCGCTTCCACTCGTCTACCGACCGCTCGGCATCGGCTCGCTGCCGGCGCGCGACGTGCAGCGATTGCGCGAACCGCAGCACGTACTCCCGGGCGTCGCTGTGCGATAATCCTTCCAGGTCGAAATCGTCTTCCATCGGCCCCTCACCCCGACTCTACGCGAAGAGCCGCCGTGTCGCAAGATCGCGACGCGCAAGATCGCGACGCGCAAGATCGCGACGCGC
>SKVA01000052.1 GCA_007129695.1 Spirochaetaceae bacterium
CGGACGGTGTGCCCCAAGTCGGGAAGCTCGAATCCCCACGTCGTGCCTCGGTCGTCGGAGGTCGTGTAGTAGATGTGGTACCGGATGTGGACCGGATCGTCGCGCATATCGCCCCACATCACGTGGATCGACCCGTCGGGCGCGACCGAGATCGCGGGGAAGAACTGGAGTCGATCGGTTTCGTCTCCGTTGACACGCTCGGGTCGGCTCCACGTCGACCCCCGGTCGAACGAGCGGATGAAGTAGATGTCGCCGTCGTCCTGCGATCTGCCCGACGGGCGCGCCGTGTAGACGACGTAGAGCTCATCGTTCGGTCCGATCGCCGCCTGCGGGAACGACGCACCCCAGTAGCGGAAGAACGCGTTACGCGGGCGAAAGCCGATCTCGTTGAACACGGAAGCGATCACGGGCGCGGAGAACGTCCGGCCGCCGTCGGTGGAGCGCGCGAAATGGATCTCTCCGAGTCCTTCCATACTGCCGTCGTCGGTGCTGTCGAGCCAGACGACGTAGACCGCACCGTCGGAACCGACGAGCGGCTGCGGCCCCTGGACGACGCGATCGGTGCCGAACATGCCTGGTGTCACGCCGCCACCGGCCTCACCGAAGGAGCGGGTCACCGTCGGGCTGACCGCGACCGGATCGCTCCACGTGCGGCCCTGGTCCTCCGACCGGACGATCCGGATCGTGGTCGCCATCTGCCGGGTGAGCAGCGTGGGAACCTCGCCGATCCAGTAGATCTCGCTTGCAACCTCGAAATCGGTGTAGACCAGGTAGATCACGTCGCGCGAAGGATCGCGGTGGTGGCGACCGACAGTCATCCAAGGCTTGTCCAGAAAGCCCGCGACTATGGTACCGCGCAGCCGACCGGAGGGATCGATCTGCTGGTCCTCCAGGCGGATCTCGCTCCGCGCAGCCGACACGGTCTCTTCCCACGTGTAGCCACCGTCGGTGGACACGGCTACCGCCATGCTCGACACGATATCGGCGAGCTGCAACGGACCGACCGCGAACTCGTCGATGCCGATCGATATCATCGCGTAGTAGACGTTACCGTCGCGATCGAACGAGATCACCGGATCGCCGCCGGATACGCGATCGTCGCGAAGGAACGGCACCTGGATCGGCCCCTCCCACGACAGGCCGCCGTTGATGCTCACGTACGCCGACACCGCCGGGAAGTTGTAGTCAATCGTGCCCATGACCAGGTGATCGGGGTCGTTCGGGTTCGCCGCTATGTGAGGCTCGGTCTGAATCGGAGTCGCGCTGAAGTCGCGCGTGATCAGCAGGTCGCGACTGAACGCCGGAGCCGGATCACGGAACGGAACGAGCAACCCGCCGCCAACCGCCTGCAGCGCGGGCGACTGGATCGCGGCCGAGAAACCCTCCGGAACGTTCGGCGGCGTGTAGAGGTGGTTGCCGATGCCACCCCAGTCCATACCGGTCAGCACGTCGCGGTTACCGGGCCGGATCCAGAGCCCCGGATCGATCCCCTCCATCGTCAGCCACGCACGGCCCGACAGGTACTCCTTGACCGGCTCCAGGCCGCCGAGCATCCTGACGCTCCGGTCGGTCGGCTGTCGTGGCCCGGGAATCCCGGAATCCGCGAACGCGCCGGCGGTCATCAGGATCAATGCTATCGAAAGAGCCGGAACGATCCGGCGGAATCCCATCTTCGACATCGTAACTCCCTTATCAGAACTGTATAGGGCCGTCGGGCAGAGCCGACGGCCGCGGTCAGCGTCGGCGCCCATCGCTTTGCTCCATCATATAGTCACCGACCGCTTCGAGCCGTCGGATCACCGTCACCATCACCGCGTTGCGGAACGCTTCGTAGCGCCGGTGAAACGCCCATGATCCGCCGATGTAGTAGTCACGGATGCGCTCGTCGGGATCGTCGTATTCGGTCTCCAGCCACTCGAACAGGAGCGGCGCCTGCCGGATCACGTTGTTCGCCAGCGGCACCAGAAATACCGGATCGGATATCGCGGCGAGCTCGCGGATACGCTTCAGGAAGAGCTCCGCCTCCACCCGCTCATCGGGAATCTGCTTGCGCAGTTCGTTCAACAGCCGCCGGTCGGCCTCGATCTGGATCGCGAGCGTGCGCGCGTCGCGCGGGTTGTCAAATGCGATCGGCGGACGCTCGATCCGCAGCGCGAAGTCATCGACGGTGATCACGTCGCCGTTCGCGTTGCCGTTGTCCACCCCTGCATCCGCGTCGGCATCGTCGGGCTGCGGCTCTACCGACTCCGGGGGATCCTCGGGGGGGCCCTCACCGCTCGACCCTGCGTCGGCGGCCTCCGGTTCGTCGGGCCGTTCGATCTGCTCGTTTTCAGGCTCCTTCTCGTCGGGCCGTTCTCTGATGCCGAACGCCCAGACGCCCTGAGCCGGGAGGAGTAAAAGGAGGATTGCAGCCGCGCAGGCGACCGTATACGGGGTCTGCGGCCCCGTCGACGATGCGCGTCTCCTGCCGCTCATATCCGGCCTCCTGCGCGGATCACTTCGATCGCGCGGTCAAGATGCGGGTCGCGACCGGCGCGCAGCGTCGCGAGGTCGGGCGGATCGAGCTCGACGTCGGGGGTGATACCCTTGTCGCGGAGAACCGTGCCACGCGCGGTCGTGTAGTTCGCGATCGCGATCTGAAGGAGGCCGCCGCTCGGCATCTCGACGATGCTGGCGATCTGGGACCCGCCCCGGGTGACCGCGCCGACGAGGCGCGCACGTCCCGCGTCGCGGAGCACGGCCGCGAGCACTTCCGCCACACCCGAGGTCCGGCTGTCGGTGAGCACGACCAGGTGTCCACGGTACGCGGCGATAGCATCGGGGGAGTACGGGATCGGGTGACGCTCTTCGCGCGTGACGACCGCCCCGATCGGCGTGGGACCAAGGAACCACTGTGCTAGAACGGCCATCGCGTCGGGGCTTCCGCCCGGCACGCCACGCAGATCAACGACTATCCCCTGGGTCGACAGCAGCGACGGCAACGCACGCGACACCTGCTGGATCAGGTCCATCGTCAGCGATGGTACGCGGATGTATCCGATCGTGCGCTGGACGACTCGGGTCTCCACGCTCGGCCGCAAGTCGATCCGGCCGCGCGTGATCGTGACCTGACGCTCGACCCCGTCGGGATCGCGGAGCGTCAGCGTCACATCTGTGCCGACCGGTCCGCGCACACGATCGGTGACCGCCTGCGTATCGTCGTCGTAGGTGAACCGATAGCCGTTGACGCCGACGAGCACGTCACCCAGGAGCACCCCGGCCTTCTCTGCGGGGGCCTCCCGAAAGGTCCCCAGCACCGCGACGCCCGGGCCCTCGGTCTCACCGATGAGTATCCCCACACCGGCGTACTCCTGCTCGGCGGGCCCCTGCTGAGCGGCCTGCTGCCGCAACGCAGGAACCACTGACGGGGGGATGACGAACGTCGTACTGTTGCCAAGCTCGGCGAGCATTTCGCCGATCACCTGGTACGCGCCGTCGGAATCGGCCGCACGCTGCACGCGCGAGCGGTACTGATCACGGATCTGATCCCACGCGACGCCACCGTAATCCGGCTCGACGTACCATTCGGAGATCGCCCGCCAGACGAAATCGAAGTCCTCGAGCGGTCCGGCAGAGTCGCCGCTCTGCGCGTGGCCGACCACGACGATCGCCGCCATTAGAAGAACCAGTCCGGTTGCCTTGTGTATTCGCATCGATAACCCGTGCAAAAGGTAGACCCCCCGGCCCACCGGGTCAAATGAAAGTAGTCTTCCGGCTGCGCATCGCGCCACGCAAGCGCTTGGCGACGCGACGGAGGTAGGCTACGATGGCGGCTCCCGATGATCACCGACACGGCTCGCGCGAAACACGTCTACTTCCTTTACTACGCGGCGTCGGCCGCACTGCTGCCGGTCCTGTCTCTCTACTATCAGCAGGCGGGACTGCGCGGCGCGCAGATCGGTGTCCTTACCGCGCTGTGGCCCGCCGGATCGGTTGTCGGAGCCGCAGTGTGGAGCGCGCTCGCCGATGCGACGGGTCGGCATCGCGCGCTGCTGTTGACCGCGACCCTCCTCACAGTGATCGCGTCGCAGTTGCTGCTGATCGGGTCTTCGTTCTGGGTGCTCATGCCGATCGCACTCGCATTCGCGCTGTTCTCTTCTCCGATCGTTCCGATCGTCGACGACGCGGTGCTGACGATTCTGGCCGACCGTCGATCTCACTACGGCCGGCTGCGGCTATGGGGCGCGGTTGGATGGGGAATCAGCGCACCGCTGGTCGGTCTTCTCGTCGACGCGGCGGGGCTATCGATGAGCATCCCGGTCTACGGCGTGCTGATGACAGGGATGATGATCAGCGCTGCGCGGCTCCCGGTCGGACGCGGTGCTACCGGCGCGAACGTTCTGAACGGGCTACGCGCGATGCTCAAGGATCCGCGCTGGGTGGTCTTCCTTTCGATCGTACTGATGCGCGGGATCGGCGGTGCGTTCGTGCACCACTACCTGTTCATCTACCTGGCCGAGATCGGAGGTGGCGGAGCGCTGCGCGGGATCGCGCTCGCGGTCGCGACGGCGAGCGAACTGGCCGCGTATCTGCTTGCCGAGCGACTGGTCCGGAGGGTCGGCGCGCGGCGGATCCTGTTCATCTCGCTGCTCGCGACGACTGTTCGCCTGCTTCTGTACTCGGTGATCAAGAACCCGATCGTCGCGCTCGCGCCCCAGCTGCTGCACGGCGTCACGTTCGCGCTCTTCCTGGTGGCAGGGGTGAACTACGCGCGGGAGATCGCACCCGAAGGAATCAGCGCGACCGCGCAGGCGGTCTTCACGAGCACGAACATGGGCGTCGGCGGCTTCATCGGCGCGCTCCTTGGCGGCTGGCTCTACGAGCTGTTTGGTATCCAGCGTATGTACCTGATCGCGGCGGGTATCGGGTTGATCGCGCTCGTGGGGTTCCTGGTCGGTTCGGCGCGTCAGCGACACCGCGCCTGAGTCCGGCGGGGCTCTGTCTCAGCGACCGACGAGCGGCACCCCCAGGTGGTCGGCGATCGCCTGCGCGTGACCGGCAAGCGAATCGTCGGTCGTCTTGTCCATTTCGACCGACAGCTCGCCGCCGCTTTGCAGCGCTACCGCGACGCGGTAGAACCGCGCGCTGAAGCCTCCGGCCGGACCACGGTGGAGCCGAACCTCTTCGACGTCGGCGGTCGGGTAGCGGCGCGTCCGCGCGGCGAACAGAAGACCGGTCCGGTGACGGATCTCCGCCGCCGCGGTATCGAAGAGCCACTCGTCGACGAAGAGCACGCCGACCAGCGACAGAGCAAGCAGAACGAGCGCGACTGGCGATGCGCGTCCGCCGGTGACCATCACGCCGATCATGAACAGCGCGACAACGCCGAAGACGATCCGGAAGCTCACCGGAGCGCCAAGCCGCAGTACCGCCGGTTGCGACGCACTGAGCCTGAGCGAGCTCCTCATCGCGACGCCTGTTCGGACCGCGCGGCGGCCGGTACGTCGTCGAACAGAGACTGTTGCGATTGCCCTGCCGCCCCGGCTCCCGGTGCGCCCGGACCCGCACCGAGCGCGATCAGATCGGCCGGCGCCGCGACGCGACCGAGCGGATCGTGTTCTGCCGTCCATCCCGAATCGTCGGCGGTGACCGTAGAGACCACCTCCATCACCATGTCCACTTCCTGCGCGGTCATCACCGGAAAGCCATGGTGACGGCTGCGGTACGTGAGCTGAACGCCGGTCTCTCGCTCGCGGGCCGTGCAGAACTCCAGATGACTCGAAACACGCTGCCTCAGGTAGTCGTTCAACGCCGGCGCGCATCCGTCGACGCGAGCGCGCACGGCGGCGAGCATACCTGCGTCGATCTCCACGCCGATCGAGTCGCGCGCGGCTGCGATCGCGGCGAGCGTCGTCGTGCCGGTCCCGACGAAGGGGTCGAGCACCGTATCACCTTCGCACGAGTACATACCGATCAACCGGTACGCGAGCTCGAACGGAAACGCGGCGCTGCGCAGGCGCGGATCGGTCGGCGCGAGCGCCTGACGCACCCCCTTGAAGTCCCAGAGATCGGAGAACCAGCGGTTGCGCTCCTCCCAGAAGTACGCGCTGCGACGCCGCGCAGACTTCGTCCGATCGGTATCGAACGCCCGGCGCGCTCCGTTGCGGAACACAAGAATGTACTCGTGCTCCAGAGTCACGTAAGCGCCGCCGGGCAGCATCCCCGACCCCATGAACTTGTTCGGTGCGTTCGTCTGCTTGCGCCAGATGATCGCCGGAAGCACGTCGAGCCCAAGGTCGACAAAGCTCGACACGATCCGCGCGTGGTTCGAGTAGAGTCGAAACCGGTCGGCCACGGTGCGCGTCGCGTCCCCTATGTTGACGCACGCGATTCCGCCGTTGATCAGCACTCGGCGAACCTCGGCCCAGACGCGGTCCAGATCGGCGTGCATCCGCTCGAACGCGGCCGGACCATCGCCTGCGTCGAGCGCATCGCCGATCCGCGGATCGCGCGCACGGAAGAGTTCGTCCCACATCCCGATCATCGGGTAGGGAGGAGAGGTCACAACGAGCGCAACGCTCGAATCGGCGACACCGCCCATGTCGGCGGCGTCCCCGACGATGATCCGGTGAGTTGTAGTCGACACGCGCTGATCCTACGGGCGTGCGCGGGCACGGTCAAGCGCGGGAGCAGCCGCGATGCAAGGTGCATCGCACGGCCGAGCGACTGGGGGGTCACTATGCAGTGTGCATCGCCGTCGGCGTCTCGGCGGGCTGACGCGCCAGTTGGTTGGCATGCTGGTTGCTAATAAACACGTGTCGGAGGTGCCCGCGGAGTGGAAATTGGTGAGCGATGTGATATTTATTTGAGAAGCCTGCGCGGGGCACGGCCGAAAATGAAAGGATGACTCGTCATTCGACTAAAAGGGGTCAGGTATGGCACGGACCGCCGCGCTTAGCGCACGCCTCATAGCGATCACCGCCGCGCTGCTCATCGCAGCGTGCAACAACCCGTTCCAGGTAGGCTTCGGGGACAACGTCGATATCGACAGACCGACGGTCTCTCTCGAACAGCCGGCGCTCGGATCATTCCTGCGTGGTACGGTCGAGTTCCGTGGTTCCGCGACCGACGACGTCGCGGTCGCAACGGTCGCGATATCGTTCGACCGCGGTGCATCGTGGCAGCCGGTGACCTACGACGCGGCGCAGTCGCGCTGGAACTTTCAGCTCAACACGCTGACGCGCCCGAACGGCTCGCTCTCTGTGATGGTCCGGGTAACCGACAACACCGGAAAGCAGACCACGACCGAGGAGCTGCTCTTTTCGGTCGACAACGATCCGCCGAGCATCTTCTTCACGTTTCCATCGATCAACCCCGACACCTACGATCCGCTGAACCCGCCGACGATCGGCAAGAACGGCGCGGTCTTCGGGACGGTCACCGATCGCGAGGCGATCGCACTTGAGTATCCGAAGATCCGGTTCTGGCGCGACGACCTGGGCGTGGAAGAACCGACCGAGTGGACGAGCATGCGGACCGGATCCGACCTTCCGTCGGTGTTCGACTTCAAGTACAACATCCCCACCGAGCAGGTCGGCGACTTCTTCCTGCGCGTGACCGCGCGCGACGTCGGCGGCCAAGTGCGTACGGTTCCGCCGCTCGACCAGGACGGGTATCGAGTCGTCGTCGTCAGCGGCGCGCCGCAGATCTCGTTCGCCGCACCATCGCAGGCGTCGTACGCTCGGGGCACAATCGCGGTGACGGGCACGACCAGTCACGAGACCGGGAACCAACCGGACATCACCGTACGCTTCTCCGAGCGCGACGCGCCGGTAGCGCTCCTCACGGTCACACCTGCAAGCCCCGGGTTCACCGTCACGAGCGACGGTGGCGGCGGCTTCGACTGGGAGTACCAACTCGACACGTCAGCGCTGCCCGACGGCACGATCGTCGCACAAGCGTTCGCGGAGATCGGCGGAACAACCGGCTTCGATAACCTGGTCTTCCTGGTGGATAACGAGTTGCCGACGGCGACGGTGACGACCCCGGGCTTCCTGGATACGGTGTACAGCCAGGTGACGATCGCAGGCACCGCATCCGACAACATGGGCGTCGATCAGGTCGCGATCAAGCTGGGGAGCGACGACTACCTGGTTCTGGCTGGTACGTACAACTGGCAGCACAGTTTCGACTCGATCGCGTACGGATCGAGCACGCACGCCGACGAAGTGGACCCGGCGACAGGCGAGCTCGCAGTCGGAACCGCGGTGTGGAGGCTTCCGATCCTCATCCGCGTAACTGATCCGGCAGGCAACGAGCAGATGGTCGAGCATCGAATCTACATCGACCAGGACCTGGACAAGCCGACGGTAACGGTACTCGCGCCTCCGGGCGGCAGCAACCTTGCGGGGCCGGTCCTTGTTACCGGTACGGCGTTTGATGCCGACCCCGGCGTCCACCGCGTGGAGATGCAGATAGTCGCGCTCGCCGACGATGACCAGGTGATCGGACACGTCGACCCTCTCGGCGGGGCCATGATCGATGTCGACTGGCACACGACGACGGGCACAACACAGTGGACTCAGGAGATCAACAGCAATGGCGGTCTCTACTCGGTCACGAAAACGGGCGCGGCGTACGACGGCAGCGGCCTGACGCATAACGGGCGTCTGCGGCTTCGGATACGGGCCGTCGATCTGGGCGGCAAAGAAGGAAACGTCCAGGAACTGGTGATCCGGCTGGACGAGACCATTCCGAGCATCACCGACGTGCTCCCGGCTTCCGGATCGTACGTCCGCGGCGGCTTCAACCTGACCGCGACGATCGCGGACGACGAGTTCATCGAGTCGGTCTCAGTCAGCAACGACGGTGGCA
>SKVA01000409.1 GCA_007129695.1 Spirochaetaceae bacterium
CAGATCGCGACCAACGACGACCGCCGCGACGGCGACAAAGACAAGAGCTCCGCGTTCGGTATATCCTTTCAGCCATCCGATCAGGTAGTTCGCGACACTCGCGATGCTCAGAAACAGGAGCATCATGTCGACCCCGGAGCGCACACCTACTGGGTGGAGCTGGTTCGCAAAGACCACGGCCGAATCGACGGGGGCCAGATAGACGATCAGGAACGATACCGCCGCGAGTAGGACCGAGATCGAGCCGGTCCTGGGGTTATCCACGCCGGCGCCGTAGACGCCCGCCGCGAAGAGCGACAACGCACCGGTCAGCCGGGTGAAGGTGACAACGCGCGTCACCACGATGCCGTACAGTGGTGAGAGGTTCCAGATTCCGATCAACGGCTGGCCAACGCGAAGGAGCTCGAAGCCGAGCGCGAGCATGAACACCGTCATGAAGTAGATCTCCGGCGAGTTGACGCGCCGGAACAGCGTCGCAGAGACCACCGACGCGGCGAGCGCGACGACGGCCACCGCGGCGGTACCCCAAAGGCTCGCGAGAGCAGTGCTCCGGGGTACCGTCCACGTGAGGTGAAGCCATCCCTGCGTCGTCGGGATCTCCAGCTGCGACGGATCGTAGAATCCCGACGCAAAGGCGTAGCCGGCGACCGCGAACCCCGCCAGCATTACGGCAGTCACGCCGACCCCGAGACCAAAGACCGAGTTGCGTACCGCGAGCGTCATTCGCGAAGTATAGCAGCACCGGACCGTTAAGTAAGCCCGCGATTCAATCGATAGGTATAGAGGAGGCAATTGATGAGATCATTGCTCACCCCGCTTCTTTTGCTCCTGGTGGTTGGCCTTGGGTTCACGGGTGATGTGGCGACGTTCGAAAACCTCGGGTTCAACGATGGTGGTCGAGTATTCGTCTTCGGCCAGTACGGCCTGCGCTCCGAAGGGGCCACCCCGTTCGCCGACATCTTCGCGGTCGACGTTCCTGGCAACCGGTTCCTGGCCAACGGCGTGTTCACGGTCAGCTCCGACGCACCGATAGTGCTCGGTCAGGACGGACGAGGTGCGTTCTACACGGCATTCGCGAGAGCGCAGCCGCTTCTTTCGCGCGAAGGCGTCAACCATTTTCAGACGGGCCGACTGATCTACTTCCTGGCCGACCGCAACGCGTCACCCGCGCGGCTCGGCTTCCGCGACTTCAACACGCAGTCGCGCTACGACATCGTCCTGCGTCAGAGCAACCGGGGTTCAGGCAGTTCGGTCTCCGCCGAGTTCCATATCGAGATGACCCGATCAGTCAATAATGCAACGCGTACCTACACGATCGGTCGACCCGGGTTCTTCCGCGACGGCGTCGAGTCGTACCGGATCGCACAGGTGATCGTCGGACCCGACGAAGCGTCGATCGTGATCGTTGTCGAGCGGCTCTCTCCCGACGGGTCGATCCGCTACATGGTCGAGACCACCCGGCTGTAGGATGACTCGCGCCGCCTGGACCGACCGTGCGGCGACCCGACCCTCGCTGCGATCCCGTGAAGGGGTCGCGACCAAACTGTGATATATTTGCATTGATGAACCGACTCAGATCAACGCGGATCGGTGCTCTCTCCACGCTCCTGCTGCTGGCCGCGATCTGCTCCCCGGGCGTCGCGCCGGCGCTGGGGCTGGAGGCGATCGAATCGGGGATCTCCCAGGCCTGGACCGGGAACGCGTACCGGACGGGCCTCCCGGGCGTGGCGGGTACGATCACGGGGAGCGAGGCGATGCCGATCGACGGATTCTGGTCGGTCGCAGCGCGTATCGCGCTGCTGGACGAGCTTCTGGCATCGAACGCGGTGTTGAGCCTCACGCCGGCGCTGGAGTTCGGCCTGCGCTACTACGCGCTGTTCGAGTCGGGACGCGTCGTTCCGACACAGATCGAGACGGCGACCGGCGCCGAAGACAACCAGCTCGGCCGCGGCGCGGCGAGGATCCTCACGATCAGGCTACCGCTTGTGATCGCGTACGAGCTGCGCTTCGCGGGTGGTCACACGATCCTGATGGGGCTGTCACCGACCGGTGTTTTCCGGATTCCGGCCGGACACGTCGAGCGCCGCGATGACGATGACGACCTGTCCGATCTCTACCGGCACTTCTACCGCGACGCGCGCTTCCTGATGCCGGAGGTGAGCCTGGGGTACCGCTTCCCGGTCAGCGACTTCTTCGACGTCACGATCCGTGCCGACTTTGGCGCGTCGATCATCGACACGGTAGATCCCGACCTGGCGGTCTGGAACGGGATGCGCGCCGCGCTCGGCGTGCGGATGGGGTTCAGGCTGCCGTTCGCGGGACTGCTGCGAGAGCGCGAGTCGGTCCTACGGGTTCCCGACGAGCGCGACCGGCCCGCCGGCGACGATGAGTAGCTGCGGCAGGACTGCCGCGTGCGGCAGGACTGCCGCGTGCGGCAAGACTGCCGCGTGCGGTGCCGCCGCGCCGGCGTTCGCGTGCGCCAGGGATCCGCAGGGCCCGAAGGGGTCCCGGCGCCGCCGGGACCGAAGCCCGCAGGAGCCCGGTCGGCCCGCAGGGCCGAGGCGCCCGAAATCTCCGACCCTCCGCTAAGCGACCGGATCGCGGCTGTAGGCGCCGTTGACGATGCGCGTGATGCCGCGCGGATTCGCGTCCTGGGGTTCGGCCGGGAGAAGCGGCGGCGGGCAGTTCTGGTACGAGACCGGGCGTGCGAAGCGCAGAATCGCGCCGGTGCCGACCGACGTGTGGAACTCGGAGGCCGACGCAGGGTAGGGACCGCCGTGCGTCATCGACGCGCAGACCTCGACACCGGTCGGAAAGCCGTTGAAGATCACGCGCCCGACGGTCTGCTCGACGACACGGACCAGGTCGGCGTAGCCGGCGAAGTCTTCATCGTCGCCGTGGAAGGTCGCGGTCAGGTTGCCGCCGATCACGGCCAGGCAGCGCGTCACGTCGGTCGCGTCTGCGCAGCGGACCACGAGCGTCGCGGGTCCGAAGACCTCCTGTGCGAGCAGCGGCGACTGCACGAAGACGTCGGCCGACACCGAAAAGAGCGCCGGGTGAACGGTCGCGTACCCGTCCGGCCCGGCTCCAGCTGCCTGCGTGGCCCCCGCGCCGTCGGGTTGCGACGGCGCGCATCCCCCGGCGTCCTGCGAGCGTGCGCCGGTGTGCGTGACCACGCCGTGCGCAGACGCAAAGCGTGCGACCATTTCGCAGTAGGTCGACGCGATCGACCGGTTGAGCATCACACCGGGCCCCTGCGCCTCCATCGTCGCGGCGAGCCTGGACACGAAGGCGGCGGTGGCGCCGGCCGTGCCCGGGTTCGCGGCAGCTCCTCCGGATGAAACGGAATCCGCGGGCGCGGCTTCACTGCCTGCGGGCTCGACGGCCAGGATAAGCCCGGGGTTCGTGCAGAACTGGCCGACGCCCAGGCAGACCGATCCGGCCAAGCCCTCCGCGATCGCGACGCCGCGGTGCGCGACCGCGTGCGGCAGCACGATGAGCGGGTTGATGCTGCCCATCTCCGCGTACACGGGGATCGGTGCTTTGCGCGCGGCGGCCAGGTCCATCAGTGCGCGACCGCCGCCACGCGATCCGGTGAAGCCGACCGCGCGGACGCCGGGGTGCTTCACGAGCGCCGAGCCGACGACCGACCCGGGGCCGTGCACGACCGCGAACACGCCGGCCGGAAGCCCGCATTGCGCGACCGCGGCCGACACGGCTCTACCGACGAGCGCCGACGTGCCGGGGTGCGACCCGTGCGCCTTCACGATGACCGGGTTGCCTGCCGCGAGCGCCGACGCGCTGTCGCCGCCGGCTACCGAAAACGCAAGAGGAAAGTTGGACGCGCCGAAGACGACGACCGGACCAACTGGCGCGAGCATTCGGCGGATGTCGGGCTTCGGCAGCGGTTTACGGTCGGGAATCGCGGTGTCGATCCGCGCGTCGACCCAGCTGCCCTCCTCCACCAGATCGGCGAACATCCGCAGCTGATTGACGGTGCGCCCGCGCTCCGACGCGATCCGCACCGGACCGAGCGCCGTCTCCGCGTCGCAGACGGTGATCAGTTCGTCGCCGAGCGCTTCGATCTGCATCGCTATCTCGCGCAGCAGATCGGCGCGGTCGGGACCGCTTGTCGCACGGTAGCGCTGGTAGGCGGCCACCGCGTCGGCCACGAGCGCGTCTACCCGCGCGGCATCGGCCGCCGGGAAACCGGGGTCGAGGCGGTCGCCGGTCTTCGGGTTGATCCCGTAGATCGTGTCGGTGTTCTGGTTGGTGCTCATCGTGCCCCCTGGACGACGCGGTTGGCGAGCGTCCCGATGCCGTCGATTTCGATCTCTACCAGATCGCCCGGCTGCAGCGTGAAGTCGTTACCCGGGATAATTCCGGTCCCCGTCAGAAGCACGGCGCCGTCGGGAAACGAGTTGTCGCGGAACAGGTAGTCGACGAGCTCCTGCGGGCTGCGCTTTAGCTCTGCGAGCGTCGTGTCGCCCGAGAACGCGGTTGCCTCCCCGCGGCCGATCCGCAACCGGATCGCGGTGGTCGACGGGAGCGGATCGGAGCCAACAAGGATGCACGGACCGAGCGCGCAGCTCGCGTCGTAGACCTTCGCCTGCGGCAGGTAGAGCGGGTTCGCGCCTTCGATGTCGCGCGAGCTCATGTCGTTGCCGACGGTGTAGCCGATGATCCGTCCGCGGCTGTTGATCACCAGCGCGAGCTCGGGCTCCGGGACGTTCCACGTCGCGTCGACGCGGATGCGGACATCGCCGCCGTGCGCGACGACGGTGCGCTTGCTGCCCTTGTAGAAGAGCTCGGGCCGGTCGGCCGCGTAGACCTTGTCGTAGAAGGTGTCGCCGCCCGACTGTTGGGATTCGTGCATCCGCGCGTCGCGGCTGCGATAGTAGGTGACCCCGGCCGCCCACACCTCCTGCCGGTCGACGAGCGGCAGCGGGTCGGCCGGGGGTGGGGCAGAACCCGGGGGTGGGGCAGAACCCGCGCTCGGTGATACCCCCGCTCCGGCGATCCGCGCGCGCACGAAGGCGGCCAGGTCGTCCTGCGCGAACAGCTCGTTCCAGTCGACCGACGGCAGCGATGCCGACGTGCCGTCGTCGTCGACGACGATTCCGTTGATAGTCCTATAGAGTTTCATGAGTACCTCCGGTTGCGCGCGCCCCGGCTTCGAGGAGCGCTATTATTCTATCCACGTCGTAGACGCAGCCGTCCCAGACACCGCCCGACGCGTTCTGGAGCGCGGCCCATAGCCGCGTGTCGTCGCTCACGTTCGGGTCGGGCGCCAGGTCGGGGTGCGTCGCGCGCGACTCGAGTGCGCGCGCGGCGTCGACCGCATCGACGCGTCTGCCGTCGATTCCTACCAGGTTGACCGAGCCGGTCAGCCCGACGCGGTCGACGACGATCTCGATCAGGTCTCCGTCGCGCACCTTCCCGATCGGGCCACCGGCGAGCGCCTCGGGGCCGACGTGGCCGACGCACGCGCCGGTCGATACGCCGCTGAACCGCGCGTCGGTCACGAGCGCGACGTGCTTGCCGTGCGGCAGGAACTTCAGCGCCGACGTGATCTGGTACGTCTCTTCCATCCCGCACCCGAGCGGGCCCCGGCCGATCACGACCATCACGTCTCCCGCCTTGATCGCGTCGGACGACGTGCTCTTCACCGCGGCGATCGCCGCGCGCTCTGACGCGAACACGCGCGCCGGACCGGTCATCCGGTAGACGCCGTCGGCGTCGACGACGGCCGGGTCGATCGCGGTGCTCTTGATCACCGATCCCTGCGGAGCCAGGTTTCCGGTCGGAAAGGTGACGGTGCTCGTGAGTCCCCGCTCACGAGCGCGCGCGGGGCTCATGATGACGTCGTCGGGATCGATCGCGTCCAGAGCGAAGAGCCGCTCGCGGCACCGGGCGCGACGCTCGCTGCGCTCCCAGCGATCGAGCACCTCACCGAGCGGAAGCCCGTGGACGGTCGGACAGTCCAGGCGCAGCGTGTCGCGGAGATGGAGCATCACCTCCGGCACGCCGCCGGCAAGGTAGACCACGACCGTCGGGTGCCCGACGGGACCGTTAGGCAGCGCATCGACGATCCGCGGCACGGCGCGATTGACCCGCTGCCAGTCGTCAACGGTTGGCCGCGAAAGGCCGGCCTGGTGCGCGATCGCCGGGATGTGCAGGAGCAGGTTCGTACTGCCGCCGACCGCCGCGTGCACCACCATCGCGTTGTACAGCGAATCGTCGGTGAGAATCTGCGACGTCGTGACGCCCGCTTCCTCCATGCGGACCAGCGCGCGTGCCGACCGGCGCGCGACGTCGAGCCATATCTCCTGCCCCGACGGAGCGAGCGCCGAGTGGCACAGCGACAGCCCAAGCGCCTCAGCGACGACCTGAGCGGTCGCGGCGGTCCCCAGGAACTGACAGCCGCCGCCAGGTGACGCGCACGACCGGCAGCCGAGCTCTGCGGCCTCTTCGAGCGTGATCTGACCGTGCGCGTAGCGCGCACCGATCGTCTGGATCTTCCCCGCGTCTTCACCCTCTTCGGGCATCAGCGTGACGCCGCCCGGTACCAGAATGGTCGGAAAATCGTGCTGCGCGGCGAGCGCCATCATCATCGCAGGGAGGCCCTTGTCGCACGTCGCGACGCCCATGACGCCGCGTCTGGTCGGCAGCGAACGGATCAGCCTGCGCAGCACGAGCGCCGCGTCGTTGCGGTACGGGAGGCTGTCCATCATGCCGAGCGTCCCCTGCGTCCGCCCGTCGCACGGGTCGGTCACGAACCCGGCGTACGGGATGCAGCGCTCGTCGCCAAGGGTTTGTGCCGCCGCCTGCATCAGCAGCCCGACCTCCCAGTGGCCCGTGTGGTAGCCGAGCGCGATCGGCGTGCCGTCGGGCGCGCGGATGCCGCCCTGCGTGCTCAGGATAAGGAACTGCCGGCGCATCAGCTCGAACGGCTTCCACCCCATCCCGGCGTTCTGGGTCAGCGCGAACACATCACCGCTGGGAGCGGTGCGCAGAAAATCGGGGTCGAGCGGCAGCGACCCGACGGGCCCTGGTGCGTGTGTGTCGACGCGGTAGCTCGCCGGATCGTCGGCTTCGATCGGGATCGGCTCTGGTACGGCGGCGGCCGGCTGCGCATCGGGGCCGGCGTCGGTCGGGGTCGCAGCGCGCGACCGGGGTTTGGGGTACATCGACCCCACTATACCAGCGGCCGTCCCAAAACTACCAGACCCTGTCCGATTCGTGTCTTGCGCGACGCGTGCAATCCGGTAGACTCGTGCTCATGACACCGCGCCAGAACCTCCTGTCGGTACTCCGACGAACCGGTATGGATGAGGTCCCGATGGACCTGAGCCTCTGCACCAGTCAGATCGAGCGCTTCCAGCGTGAGACCGGCAGCACCGACATCGCGTCGTACTTCCGTCTTCCGCATCGGTGGATCGGCGTCGAAATGACCGGCCCCGACGACCCGCGCTCGGTCTACCCGCGGGAAACGTTGCCCGAGCGCACGAGCTTCGACGCATGGGGAGTTGCGCACTCGGCCGGATCGGAGGCAGCCTATCACATGACGCGTCTCCACCACCCGCTGCGCGGCGCGACCGACCCGGCAGAGATCGACGCGTACCCGATGCCGCGCTTCGACGATGCAGCCGAGACCGCACGACTCTCAGAGCGAGTCCGCGCGATCCACCAATCGGGCTTCGCGACCGTGGCCGGGCTGGCGCAGACGGTATGGGAGTCCGCGTGGGCGATCCGCAGCATGGAAGACCTGATGGTCGACATGATGAGCGACGACGACGCTGCAACGCTCCTCCTTGACCGCGTGACCGACGTATCGCGCCGACGCGCGCGCATAGTCGCGCAGGCGGGGTGCGACATCATCCAGATTGGCGACGACATCGGTATGCAGAGTACACCGATGATGTCGATCGACCTGTGGCGTGACTGGCTCAAACCGCGTCTTGCGTCGGTCATAGACGCCGCGCGAACGGCCAAGCCCGACATCATCGTCTTCTACCACAGCTGCGGCTTCGTACTACCGTTCATCGACGACCTGATCGACATCGGAGTAGAGGTGCTCAACCCGATCCAGCCGGAGAGCATGCCGTTCGAGACGGTGCACCGCGGCTGGGGCGACCGGCTGTCGTTCTGGGGCACGATCGGCACGCAGTCGACGCTCCCGTTCGGCACGGTCGCGGACGTGCACGCCGCGGTTCGGGCGAACGTCACGCGCTGCGGAGAGAACGGCGGGATCGTGATCGGGCCGACCCACCTGGTCGAACCCGAAGTTCCGTGGGAAAACATCGTAGCGCTGCGCGACGCGTGCGACCAGCTGTCGCCGGCGCGGTGATGCCGCGCGCCTGGGAATCGATCCGCCGCGGCGCGCTCGACCCCCGGCCTCACCCGCCGCTCATTCGCCGGAACTCGGTCGGGCTGTGCCCGACGACCGCGCGAAAGCGTCTACAAAAGTACGACGCGTCGGAGAATCCCAGATCGTCGGCGATCTGCGACACCGATAGACCGGGGTCGCGGAGCATCCGGCACGCGTGCGCCATCGCGATCTTCGCCCGCGCCTGGCCAGGGGCTGTCCGTGCAAGCCGCGTGAAGCGCTTCACGAACGACCCGTAGCTCGTCTGCATCGCACGCGCCGCCGCGCCGAGCGAGCTGCTCATCGGTCTTGGGCAGTCGATCGCGCGGTACGCGGCGTCAAGCCACGCGCTGTCGGCGTCGCTGAGTGCACGCGTCTGGTGCGATGAGGCAACCTCGCAGATCAGCGTGACGATCATACTCAGGAGTACCGCTGCGGGCGTCGTGATCGGCTC
>SKVA01000425.1 GCA_007129695.1 Spirochaetaceae bacterium
CCCACGCCGGCTCGGCGGGACCCCACGCCGGCTCGGCGGGGGCCACGCCGTTCGAGTCGGTCGTATCTCCTGCATCACCCGAATGGCCAGGATCAGCGACCGGTTGGTCGCGCGTGAACGCGCCGCCGGTGAACAGAAGCGACAGCTCTTCGCGCGGCGGCTGCGGCAGATCGACGAGCGACGCAGGGATCGGGGTCGCTTCGATCGCGACGGCCGGATCGCCGGCGTGGAGCGGCCGCGCCAGCGGCGACGCAAGAAGCGCGGTGATCCGACGCCCCCCCCCTGTGATCGGGGTCGGCCGACGCAGCCAGAGCAGCCTGATCACGAAGCACTCGAGCGCGAAGAGCACGAGCGCGAGCGACGCGGCGGGTGCGCGACCGAATACGTCGACGAGCGACGAGGTCAATGGCGACTCGGCGATCCGGGCATCCGCGATCAGGCGAACCGCGGTCGCGGCCGTGAAGAACGGGAGCATCGACGCGAGCAATACCCACAGCAAGTCGCCACGATACCGGGACGAGCGTAGCATCAAACCCGCCGACAGAAGCACCGCGGGAACGTAGAGCGATGTTGCGTGGAAGCTCGACACGAGGAACCGGCTCGGCAGGCGGACAAGTATCACGAGCAGGTTCTGGCTGTCTGGCATCACAAAAGAGAACGCAATCGACAGCGTGAGCAGGCTCGCGGCAATAAAAAAGACGACCGCAGCTACCTGCGGTGCAGTCGAACGATCGGTCACGGCTCCTCCCCTCTCATTCTCGGACGGATCGGGTCGGCGCTGAACCGGCGTCGGCGCTAATGCGCGAGCGCGAAGATCGCACCAACCGTGTCGGCGGGCGCGCGGTCACCGTAGAGATACCCGTAATAGGCGGCAGACACGACGACCTTGCGGACATGGTTGTAGGTCTCTGGAAACGGGATGAGCTGATGAAACAGCAGCTCATCGGCGTGCGGTGCCGTGCGCTCCCATCTGCGCACATTGCCCTGTCCCGCGTTGTACGCGGCGAGTGCGCGCGCGACCGTGCCGAACTGAGACGTGAGCATCGCAAGATAGCGCGCGCCGATCCGCACGCTGTCGGACGGGCTGGTCAGATCGTAGCCGTCGAGCCGCAACCGCGCGGCGATGTCGCTAGCAGTGGACGGCATCAGCTGGGCAAGGCCGATCGCGCCGGCGCTGCTCGACACCAGAGGATCAAAGAGACTCTCCTCGCGAATCAGCGCGTACAGCACCCAGGGGTCGACCTGCTCGGCGGCGAGCGCCCGGTCAAACGCATCCGCAAACGCCCGCGGATACCGCATCCGCGCGATCTCGGCGGTGAACCGCCCCCCGGTCGCCGCAAACCAGTTCAACGCGGCGATACTCCGCGACACCTCGCCTCGCGCGGCCATCAGCGCGGACGCATCGACGCGCAGATCCCACGGAATTGCGGCCGCCGCGGTGCGTAGCTCGCGAGCGAGTCGATCGATCAGACCGTACCGCAGCCAGGTTCGAGCGAACACGACCGCGTTGGCGGCCGGCTTGGCGGCCGGCTCGGCGGCCGGCTTGGCGGCCGGTGCTGCCCCGCCGTCACCGGCATCGGGTTGCGGCTGCTCCAGAGCCAGCGCGTCCACTCCATCGCGTCCAAGGAGCGTCGCGGCGACGAGCGCGGCGAACACATCGGCTCGCTGGTCCGCCGCGCGTTGCAGGTAGCGCGCGCGCAACTGCTCTGCGGCGCCTGGCTGGAGAGCGAACTGGCCCGCGTCGATCGCGGCCGTCAGCGCAAGCGCGATCCGCGCGAGTACGTCGTCGGTCGCGAACGACTCGAGGTGGTCGTACGCCATTCGTAGCGAGTTCCAGTCGTTGGCAATCACGAGTCGGTCGGCCAGGTCCAGAAAAAGAGCGGAAAAGCTCTCCGGCCTGTCGATTGTGGCGACGCTTTCGGGTAGCTGTCGGACGGCATTCGCCGGCGACATCCGAACGAGTGACGACAGCCGATACCATCGCAGCGACTGGTCGAATCGCGAGCCGCCGGCCTGGTCGAGCGCGGCGGACAGCACACGCACCGCTTCGGCGTGCGCACCGACGACGCGGTAGATCCGTCCGGCGTACTCCATCGTCTCGGTCGAGTCGTCTCCCGACAGCAGCGGAGCGAGCGATTCGAGCGCCGCGGCGACATCCCAGCGCGCTGCGGAGAGTCCGGAGCGAAACAGGTCGCTGCGCGCGGTGGACGACAACACCAGGTCCCGCAGTGCGTCGTCACCGGCGACGACGCGTCGTGCCGACTCGACGAAGCGATCGGCCGCGTCGCGCGCGCGCCCCTCTGCAAGGAGCTGCTTTGCCTCAAAGAACCGCAGCTCATCGGCGGTGAACGCCGCCCGGATCGTCTCCTGAGCGATCAGGAAAACCCAGAGTCGCGAGTGCATCGGGGTCGCATGGAAGTCGCGATAGAGCGCGCGAAACGGCTCGACCCAGCCATCAGCGATCGCGCTCTCGGCGAACAGCGCCGCGCTGACCGCGCGCTGCAATGACAGTTCCTGCCGCACCGGCGAGCCGGCGGGCAGGCCGGCTATCGCGTCGGAGGCCTCGTCGGTGAGCCGCAGCACGTCGGCGTACCGCTGCGTACGATAGTAGTGTTCGGACAGCAGAAGCAGCGCCGGCGGGTCATCCGGGTATAGCGCGATCGCCTCGCGCGCGAGCGCGGCAAACTCGTCGGAGTCGACCGGAATCGTATCGAGCGACACGAGCGCGTTCAGCGCGGCACGCCGGAACGGCTCGGGCGAAGTCTCCCACGCGAGCCTGAGCAGCCGCGCGCCGGCTGCGGTGCGTCCGGTTTCTACCAGAAGCGTACCGAGCGCGAACGCCGCATCGTCGCCAAGCAGCAGCGCATCGCGGATGTCGTCGTCGGGAATGCGATCAAGCGCCGACCGGTCACCCTCAGCAAGACGTGCCATAAACTCGTCGGCCGGAAGCCCCCAGACACGACTCGGTGAGACCGGCGCGGCGCAGCCTATCGTCGCGGAGAACAGAGCAAGAAGGATGTAGATGACACGCGAGGACGCAGAGACCCGGAGAAGCAAAACCCTCAGCCGTCCTTTTTCAGCGGACGCAACCAGAGCGGCATCATCGTCGCGACCGCGCGCAACCCGCCAGAGACGCCGCGTAGCGGCGGTGCGGGCGGGCCTTCCAGAAGCCGGAAGACCAGATACGCAAGGACGCCGAGCGCGGCCAGCGCCAGGATCAGGTAGCCGGCGAAGATGACCCCGTTCGAGCGGCGGGCAGCGAGCGGCTCGTCTTCGGCAGGCGATTCGTCGCCGGAGAATGACTCGTCGCCGCGGGGCGGCGCGGCATCGAGCCGGTTGAACTCCTCAGGGCTGAGCTCATCGGCGGCTGCAATGACCGCCGGGTCTTCGGCGTCCTCGTCGAATGAGAAGTCCTCGTCACCAAGGTCGGCGATCTCTTCGGTCGCCTCCTCGTCGTCGAACACGCTCTGCTGCGACGCGTCAGACTCTTCCTCGGTCAACTCGCTGATCGAAAAGTCGTCGTCGGTCGCAAACGGATCGTCCGACGATGCATCGTCGGCGGCCGCACCCGGAGACGGCTCGTCGTCGAGCGAGAAGGAGTCGTCAAAACCAAAGTCGTCGTCGGAGAACCCCTCAATCGACGATTCGCTGCTCGGCTGCGGTTCGTCTTCGGGCTCCTCGGCATCGTCGAGCGTACCGAGCGTATCGCCATCGGAACCGTCCTCGTCGAGCGTCAACGAATCGAGCTCGTCATCCGTATCGTCGAGGAGCGCGTCGAGCGTCTCATCATCCTCACCGGCAAGGAGGTCGAGCTCGTCTTCGACCTGGTCATCGGCCGCATCGATCGACAGGTCGTCGATCGACCGGTCGTCGACCGGCGCGTCGTCATCGGCGGTCGTGACCGAATCGGAGGTCGCCGCCTCGAACACGTTCTCATCGTCGACGTCTTCGAAGAGGAGGTCGTCGTCCTCTGCGAACGACGCAAACGGGTCATCGTCCGGCTGTTCGTCACCCGATGCTACGCCGTCGCCGGGCTGCGGGAGCGGATCGAACGACAGGTCGTCGAGCGACAGATCGTCTGAGTCGATGTCGCCTTCAAGCCCTTCCAGGTTCGACGGATCGCCGATTTCGCCGTCGGGGAACTCCAGATCGCTGTCGGGGAGGTCAAAGTCGGCGTCGGTCATCTGCTCGTCGGAGCCGAGTTGCTCCAGGCTGATCGAAAGCGACTCGTACGCACCGGAGGAGTCGTCGGTCGCAGTCGCGTTGAGGTTGCCGTCATCGTCGACACCAAGGAGAACCGTCACGTCGGGCTGCCCCGCCGGGGCCTCCCCTATGTTCTGGATCATCAGGCTGCCGACGTACTGTGGGTCGGCGAGCGATTCATCCGACGCACGGAAGAGCTCGACCTGAAGGTTTGTCTGTCCGTCTCGAACCGTCGTAACGACCAGCCGGCGTCTCGACTTGTTCGCGGTGCTGAGAATGGGCACGAACGTGCCATCTGCGACCTGGATCGCGATCACCGAGTTTTCCACGCTGGTCCTCCCGCCCTTATTCTTATCATATCACATCGGGGCTCTTTTGCATTATCGGCGGCGACCTGGCATCGCTTGACACGCCCGGACGCGCACAGAACAATGAGCCGGTGAGTCCAACGGTGATTACAGGCCTGCTCGCGGTCGGCGTGACGATCCTGCTCGCGGTCGTCTTCGCAGTGTCGCGACGATCGCGCTCGGGGCGAACTCCGCGCACGAAGGACCGAAAGGCACTGGTGGCGGCCGCGAACCGGGCGCTCGCTCAGAATCCAAAGGATGCCAACGCATTGAGCGTGCTCGCCGACGTCTACTACTGCGACCAGGAGTGGGAGAAGGCGGCGCGGACCTATGCGCTGCTTACCGGACTGGTCGCGACGAATCCCGATCTGGACGAACACCTGATCAACGTACGCCACGGCCTGTCGAGCGTTCAGATCAACGACCTTGAGAACGCGTACAAGAGCCTCACGCTCGCCCGGCAAGGCCACGAGGACGAGTTCGAAATCAACTTCAACCTCGGTCAGATTGAGGTGCGGCGGCGCAACTACGAACGCGCGGTCGGCCTGCTGCGCGCGGCGTACGACAAGCGACCCGACCACGCAGGCACGGCGCGCTACCTTGGCCAGGCGTACTACCGCATCAAGCGACCGAAGGAGGCGATCTCACTCCTTCGCCGGGTCGCCGAATCGCAACCCGACGACAAGGAGAGCATCTTCATGCTCGGGCAGGCGTACTACGAGGCCGGCCAGAGCGACCAGGCGATTCGGGTGTTCACGCACCTGCGCGCGGATCCGGCGTTCGGACCCAAGTCGGCGCTGATGGCGGGATCGCTCCACCTGAAGGCGCGAAACTACGACGCCGCCGAGATGGACTTCAAGATCGGACTGAAGCACCCGGGGATTCCCCCAGAGGTCCTGCTCGAACTCAAATACCGGCTCGCCGCGACCCACAGCCGCCGCCAGAATGTAGAAGAAGCGCTGCGCGAGCTCGAAGAGATCGCGCGGATCAACCCGCAGTACAAGGACGTGTCGGCTCAGCTCGCGCACACGCGCGAACTCGCCGGCAATCGGCACCTGCAAACCTTCCTGATCGCGCCCACCTCCGAGTTCATCGGGCTATGCCGCCGGATCGTTACGAACTACTTCGCGCGATCGAACGTGAAGATCACCGACATCTCGTCGAACCGGAACGAGTACGTCGACATCCTTGCCGAAGTGAGCACCACGAAGTGGGAGGACACCGTGCTGTTCCGCTTCGTGCGCAGCAACAGCGCGGTCGGTGAGCTCGTGCTGCGCGATCTCTACTCGCGGACGAAGGAGGTGCACGCCGGACGCGGCCTCTGTATCTGCGCGGGCAACTACTCTGAGGGCGCGACCGCCTTCGTCGAGGCACGCCTGATCGATCTGATCGACAAGGAAGGACTCGACAAGCTGCTCAAGCGGGTCTGATCACGACCAGATGCCGCTCCTCGTCCAGGAACGGCACCCCTACCGGGATCAGCTCGACAGTCGCGGCGCATCCACTGCGCAGTCCGTCGATCTCCGCCTCCGCCGTGGTCCTACGCCCCTTGTACGCGACAATAGTCCCCGAAGGCGCGAGCAGCCGCGCGAGCGTCGCGACCAGCTCGCTGGTGAGCGGATGGTACGCGCGAAGCACGACCGCGTCGACGCTGAGGTTCGCGCGCTCGGTCTGCGCCTCGACCACACGCGCGTTGGGCACCGGGACGACGGCTACGGCGTTTCGCAAGAACCCGCACCGGCGCCCCGACCGTTCGACCAGATGCACGATCGCATCGGGCTTCGCGACCGCGATCGGTATGCCGGGAAACCCGGCGCCGGAACCGACATCGGCGATCGTGCGCGACCGGCACAGAAAGCGGACGCCGGTCAGGGAATCAAGAACGTGCCGGACCGCAAGCTCGGCGCCAATCGCCGCGACCAGCTTCAATCGCGGATTCCACAGCTCGATCTCCGCGCAGTGGCGCGCCAGTCGATCGATCTGAGCGTCGTCGAGTTCGATGCCCATTTCGCGCGAACCCGCCTCGATGAGCGCGCGTGGTGGGTTACCCGACCCGGTCATCATCGGACCGGGTTCGTGCACGGGTCTGCCTCAAGCCCGGCTGAGCCGGGTCTCTCCCCCGCACGATCGAGAACGACCATCAGTACTGCGATGTCCGAGTTGCGAACTCCGGGAACGCGCGACGCCTGTCCGAGCGACAGCGGCCGAATCTCCTTGAGCTTTTCGCGGCTCTCGTTGGAGATTCCGGTGATCGCGTCGTAGTCGAACTGCGGCGAGATGCGCACCGCTTCGAGCTTCGCAAAGCGCGCTATCTGGCGTTCCTGACGCGCGACGTACCCTTCGTACTTCACGTCGAGTTCGGCCTGGCGAATCCATTCGACCGGTTTGCCGTCGGCGATCGCCGGATCGACGGCCGCGATGTCCAAAAGGCCCAGCTCGGGATCCTTCAGCGCGTGATAGAGCGGTTTGCCCAGATGGGTCGCCAGCCGGGCTTCGATCGTCACGTCGGCGTCGCCGACGCGGCGCGTGCGCAGAAGCTGCTTGATCTCCTCGATGCCGGCCCGCTTGCGCTGAAACCGCTCGTACGCGTCGTCCGAGTGGAGCCCGAGCGCGTACCCGCGCTCGAACAGCCGCTCATCGCTCGAGTCGTGCCGCAGCGATATCCGGTGCTCGGCACGCGACGTGAACATCCGGTACGGCTCGGTCGCGCCCAGGGTTACCAGATCGTCGATCAGCACGCCGATGTACGCGTCGGCGCGGCCCAGAACGATCCCGGGGTCGCCGTGAAGCGAACGCGACGCGTTGATGCCCGCCATGAGCCCCTGCGCCGCGGCTTCCTCATAGCCGCTCGATCCGTTGGTCTGACCCGCGACAAAGAGTCCGGCTACGGGCTTGCTCTCGAGCGTCGGCCACAGCTGCGACGGGTCGATGTAGTCGTACTCGACCGCGTACCCGGGGCGCATGATGTGCACGTGCTCGAGTCCCGGAATTGTACGCAGAAAGCTCTGCTGAACCTCTTCGGGGAGCGAACTCGACAGCCCGTTGATGTACATCTCCTGCGTCGTCTGTCCTTCGGGCTCGATGAAGAGCTGATGGCGGTCGCGATCGGGAAACTTCACGACCTTGTCCTCGATCGACGGGCAGTAGCGCGGTCCGTTCCCGACGATCTTTCCGGAGTAGAGCGGCGAACGATGCATGTTGTCGCGGATGATCTGGTGCGTCCGTGGGGTCGTGTAGGTGATGTAGCAGCTCAGCCTGGGCCGATCGACGGTGTGGTGCGAAAAACTGAACGGGACGACTTCGTCATCGCCGAACTGCTCCTCCATCCTGGACAGATCGAGCGAGCCGCGGTGCACGCGCGCGGGCGTTCCGGTCTTCAGCCGCCCGAGCCGGAACCCCGCCTCACGTAGCGACTGGTCGAGCCCGGTCGCGGCGGGCTCGGCGATCCTCCCACCGGGGGTCGTGAACTCGCCGATGAAGATCCGGCCGTTGAGAAAGGTTCCGGTCGTGACGACCACGGCTCGGGCGGAGATCTCGCGTCAACGCTCGGTCCGCACCGCCACGACGCGCCGCGGCGCGTCGCGACCGGGCTGGTACACCAGAGCGGTGACCGTGTCCTGAAAGAGTTCGAGGTGCGGTTGAGACTCGAGCGTCGCCTTCGCGGCAACCTGGTACGCGAGCTTGTCTGCCTGCGCGCGCGGCGCCTGGACCGCCGGCCCGCGGCTACGATTGAGCACACGAAACTGGATCATTGTCGCGTCGATCAGACGGCCCATCTCACCGCCGAGCGCGTCGATCTCGCGGACCATGGTGCCCTTCGCGAGTCCTCCGACCGCGGGATTGCAGCTGAGTTTGCCGACGTGGTCGAGGTTCTGAGTTATCAGAAGCGTCGAGTGCCCGAGCCGGGCGAGCGCGAGGCCAGCCTCGATGCCCGCGTGTCCGGCGCCGACGACGATCGCGTCGTAGTCCATTGCTCTGGAATGTACCGAGCGAGCGCGCTTGCGCCTACTTTCCGACGCAGAACGAGCCAAACATCGCGTCGAGCACTTCCGAACTCGCGACCTCACCGGTGATCTCTCCGATCGCGTCGAGCGCGTCCTGCAGGTCAACCGCGATCGCATCGGCGGGCATACCGGCGCGCAGCGACGCTATCGCCTCGTCTAGCGCGGTCGTCGCGCGGTTGAGGAGCGAGTACTGCCGCTCGGAGTCGATCGTGATCCCGGTCGCCTCGG
>SKVA01000508.1 GCA_007129695.1 Spirochaetaceae bacterium
CGACCGCGATCGCGGCGAGTCGCAGAGATCGTCGGGCTTTTGAGCCGGGCGTACTCGGTCTCACTCTATCTGTATCGGCCGGTTCATAGCGATACGACACCGATTCGGTCTCGCGCGGTTGCCGTACGTGCACACCGCGGCGTATCAGACCGCGAACCGCGAAAGCGTCATGCCGTCGACTTCATACGCGGTCTCGCCTTCGAGGAGCAGCTCCGCTGCCGCGCGGCCTATTACCGGGGCAAACTTGAACCCGTGCCCGGAGAATCCTGCTGCCAGAAACAGACCGCCGCCGATCGAGTCGATGATGAACCCGTCGTCGGGTGTCGTCGAGTAGAAACACGTATCAAAGCCACGGACGCGGCCGCCTTCAACCGCGGGGACGAACTGCGCCAGGCGGTCGACCATCGGACCGTGGTCTTCGATCGGACCGGGGAGCGGGTTCGTCGGGTCAAGGTGTCCGGCGCCTCCGTGGCGCCCGATTTTGAGCAGACGCGTACCCGCGTCGCGCGTACCCGCGTCGCGCGTACCCGCGTCGCGCGTACCCGGTTGCGGCTGCACGTAGAGCCCGTCGGCATACTCGGCGTCGGGATGGATGTAGAACAGCGGAGTCGCGTCGAGCGGGCGGGCGAGCTCGACATAGATCGGCTCGCACTGAAGGACCGCGATCGGAGGGAGAACCGGAAGCGAGAGATCGGGCGACCGTTCGATGAGCCCGCTCGTCCACGGCCCGGCCGCGAGCGCAACGCGGTGCGCGCGGATCGGCGCGTCTGCGCGACCGATATCGAGCTCCCAACCCGCGTCGTCACGGCGAACGCGTTCGACGGCCGTCTCCCACTGGAACGTCGCTCCCGCGTCACCGGCAAGCGCGCGTATCGTGGAGAGCGCCGTGTCGGCGTCGAGCAACCCGGCGCCGGTCTGGACCAGCCCGGAGTAGCCGTCGGGAACGGAGATCCATGGAAACTCGCACGCCAGATCGCTCCCGCCGATGAGTCGGTGTTCCAGCGCCAGGTCGGCGACGGTCTGCACGGTCGCGTCGAAGCTCGGACTCCCGACAACCCCGATATCGACCCCGCCGGTCATCCGTAGCAGCCTCTGACCGCTGCGTCGTTCGGTGACGCGCCACCACGTCTCGGCCTCCATCGCCAGGCGCGCGTACGCAGGGTCTTCGTAGCTGTAACGCAGGCCCCGGGTCGCGCCGTGCGACGATCCGCGACGCGCTCCGGCGCCGTACTGATCGACGACCCCAACCGTCGCGCCCATCTCAGCCACGTGCCACGCAATCGACGACCCGATGATACCGGCTCCGATCACGATGACGTCCACGCGGTCAGCCCTCACGCCGGTGGTGCCGGAACCTGCGACCGGTCCTGGGCGTGGAACCGGGTGGACGGCGCGTCACCGTTGATGATGTCAGGAAGCGGGTGGCGCCCCGACGCGATGGGCGTCGGTATACCGTGCGTGGTCAGTGGCCGGGCGGCCGATATCTTCGACGCCATCCCACCGAGGCCGAGCGCGCTCGGCGTCGATCCGGCCATCGACTCGATCTCAGGTGTGACCAGCGGTACGTCGCGGATGAGATCGACGGCGTCGGTGTGCTTCGGGTCGGACGCGTAGAGGCCGTCGACATCGGTGAGGATCACCGCAAGGTCGACCCCGACGTTCACACCGACGAGCGCCGCAAGAATGTCGTTGTCGCTGAAGGTCGTCCGACACTCGATCTCTTCCTTGTCGACCATGTCGTTCTCATTCACGACCGGCACGATCCCGCGCTCCAGATACGCGCCGACGATCTGCGTGATCGTGTCGCGCTCGCGCGGCGACGCGAAGTTGTGATGCGTCAGGAGGACCTGCGCGACCGATACGCCGCGCTCGCGAAACAGGTCCTTGTAGTAGGTCATCAGCCGGACCTGCCCGATTCCCGACAGCAGCTGAAGCTCGAGCGCGTCGCGCGGCCGCGTTGTCAGACCCTGCAACTCCATCCCGGCGGCGACGGCGCCCGAGCTCACGACTATGAAGCGGTGCTCCGCTTCGATCAGCGCCGCCATCTCCCAAACCTTCTGCGCGAGCCAGGGAAAGCGTATCCGGTGACCTTCGCTGATGAGCGCGCTTCCGATCTTGAGCAGGATCGTCATTGCATATCCCGATGGGTGAAGTGCTTGCGGCCGTCCGCGTAGTCGGCGACGATCTGACCGCTTCCGGTAACGCGGTACTGCGTCGTCGTCAGGCCGTCTAGGCCGACCGGACCGCGCGCGTGGATCTTTCCGGTAGAGATCCCTACCTCCGCTCCCAGCCCGTAGCGGAAACCGTCGGCGAATCGGGTCGACGCGTTCCACAGGACCGAGCTCGAGTCGACCCGGGTGAGAAAGCGTTCGGCATCCGTAGCCGACGCGGTGACGATCGCGTCGGTGTGATGCGATCCGTACCGGTTGATGTGCGCAACCGCGTCATCGAGCGAATCGACGACGCGAACCGCCAGCACCAGATCGTTGTACTCGGTCGACCAGTCGGAGTCGTCGGCGGCAGCGATGCCGGCCGCCGCGGTCGACCGGGGGCAGCCGCGGAACTCGACGTCGGGCATCGCCGCGACGATCCGTGGCAGCAGATCAGCGCGATCGGCGTGCACCAGCAGCGTTTCCACCGCGTTGCAGACCGCCGGGTACTGCGTCTTCGCGTCGCGGGTCAGCGCGACCGCCATGTCGGCGTCGGCGTCGGCGTGCACGTAGACGTGACAGATCCCGTCGGCGTGACCGAGCACGGGAATCCGCGTGTTGTCCTGGATGTAGCGAACGAGCTCGTTCGAGCCGCGCGGGATCATCAGGTCGATGTCGCGGTCGAGATCGAGCAGCGCCCGAATCTCTTCGCGCGTTTCGACCAGCTGGAGCGAATCACCAAGCTGCGGAGAGTCGGCGGCGATCGCGTCGCGCAGGAGCGTGTACAGGCAGCGGTTCGTCTCCACCGCCTCCTTGCCGCCCTTGAGGATGACCGCGTTTCCGCTCTTGAACGCGAGCGATGCGATCTGGACCAGAGCGTCGGGTCGCGATTCAAAGATCACGCCGATCACGCCGATCGGGACCCGGACCTGCGTCAGGGTCAGCCCGTTGTCGAGCTCGCGCCGCAGCTCGGTCCGACCAACGGGGTCGTCAAGATCGGCGACGCTTCGCACACTCTCTGCGATCGACGCGACCTTCTGTTCGGTGAGGATGAGCCGTTTGCGGAGCGCCGCCACAAGCCCCGATCGTTCAGCTTCTCCGACATCGACTGCGTTCGCCGCCAGAATCTCATCGGCGTTTGCGACAATCACATCGGCGATCGCGCGGAGGATCCGGTCCTTGTCGGCAGTCGGCGTCACTGAAAGCGCGCGCGCGCCGCGCCGCGCCGAGGCGACCTGTTCGGAAACGCTCATGAGCCGAGTTCCTTGCTGCGGTTGGTCGCGGCGGCAACCGTCGACGCGATCACGTCCGCGATATCCGACGCTTCCAGAACGGCGCGCCCGGCGACCGTCGTGCCGTTTGGCGAGCTGACCATCGTGACGAGCTCGTCCGGTGTCATCGCGTGGCCGTCGAGCAGTCGTGCGGTACCCGCGAACGTCGCGAGCGTGAGCCGGTACGCGACTTCGCGGGGGAGACCGTTCGCGGCGCCCGCGTCGGTGAACGCGCCGATCAGCCGCGCGACGAAGGCGGGGCCCGAACCGGACAGACCGGTTACCGCATCCAACAGGCGTTCGGGCAGTTCTACAGCGTAGCCCGCGCTCGACAGAAGTCGTGATACGACTTCACGGTCTTCGGACGTGACGCGCGATCCGTTCGCGTACCCCGCGGCCATCGCGCCGACCAGGCACGGCGTGTTCGGCATAACGCGCACGATCCGCGCGTCGGGCAGCGCGGTCTCGAATGTCGCGATTCGGATCCCGGCGGCGATCGAAACGAGAAGCCCGCCCGCGCCCGCAATCTCCGCGAGGATCGTCGGCATGACCTGTGGCTTCACGGCAAGAAAGCACACATCGCAGCCGTCGACGACCTGCGCGTTGCCGGCCGCCGCGGTCACCGCATCAGAATCGCCCGGTCGCGCCACCGCGTGTATGAACTCCGTAAGCCGCCCCGCGTCGACATCGAACGCGACGATGCGCGCATCGTCGATCGCGCCGACGATCGCGCCCGCGAGCGCGGTCGCCATGTTCCCGGCCCCGATGAACCCGATGCGCATCAGTCTATGATACCGATCTTGCGACCCTCTTCGCCGGCGATCTGCAGGATCTGATCGAGCTCGGCGTCGGTGTGGATCGCCATGTAGCTGGTTCGGATCAGGCTCCGGTTCGGCGGAACCGCGGGACTGATCACGGGATTCACGTAGACGCCGCGCTCGAACATGTTCTTCCAGAAGAGGAAAGTCAGATCGTTGTCCCCGATTACGAGTGGAACGATCGGCGTCACCGCGGTCCCGACGTTGAAGCCAAGCGATGAGAAACCGGCGATCATCTTCCGCGCGATGGCCTGAAGCCGAGTGACCCGGTCGGGCTCGGCGTCGATGATGTCGAGCGCCGCCATCACCGCGCCCAGATTTGCCGGGGGCATACTGGCGCTGAAGATCAGAGGGCGCGCGAAGTGCTTGATATAGTCGATCACCGCGTGGTCGCCCGCGACGAAGCCGCCGATCGACCCGAAGCTCTTGCTGAACGTGCACATGATGAGGTCGGCGAGTGCCGGATCGCCGTGATGCTCGGTCGTACCACGGCCGGTGGCGCCGACGACGCCGATCGCGTGCGCCTCGTCCAGATAGAGCGCGGCGTTGTACTGGTCGGCGAGACGGCGTACCGACGGCAGGTCGACGATGTCGCCCTCCATCGAAAACACGCCGTCGGTGACGATCAGCTTGTGCTCATCGCGCGGGATCCGCGCGAGCACGGCCTCCAGGTCGGCCATGCTGTTGTGCTTGTACCGGTGCGTCGTGACGGTCCGGTTCAGCCCGGTCGTCATGAAGATGCCGTCCATGATCGACGCGTGATTGAACTTGTCGGAGATCACGTGATCGCCCTTGCCGACGAGCGCCGAAATGGCTCCGAGGTTGGTCTGGTAGCCCGTCGTGAAGCAGAGCGCAGACTCTTTGCCGACGAAGACCGCCAGGCGTGCCTCGAGCTCTTCGTGGAGCGCGAGCGTACCGTTCATGAAGCGCGAGCCCGAACAGCTCGTGCCGTAGTGCGAAATAGCCGCGATCGCGCGTTCCTTCATGCGCGGGTCGCCGGCGAGTCCGAGGTAGTTGTTCGATCCGGCCATCAGGAGCTCGCGTCCTTCGATGATGACCTTGCTGCCGCGAGCCTCCTGTATCGGGCGGAAGAACGGGTATACTCCGCTCGCACGGGCCGCAGCGGCATCGGTCCAGTCGAAACATTTCTGGAGCATGCTCGCTCCGGCAATCGCATTGTTCATTGGCCCCCCTGAATGAGCGCTTCTCAAGCCAGTAGATTAGTGTTCATTGCCGCTCGGTGCAAGGGGATGAGGCTCCGGCGGCGCCTACAGGCCGCGATCCTGGAGATACTGGTGGGCCCGGTCGAGCACGAGCTTGGTGTTCTCGTACGACAGAATATCGCGCGTCTCCCAGTAGGAGAGCCAGCGGTACTCGCGGAGCTCCGACCGCTGAAGTCGCACGCGCGGCCGTCTGACCCGGGTGAGGAACATCACGACCTCCTTGCGACGCTCGCGCGGCGTCAGATAGTAGAGCCGTTCGTAGAACCCGTCGCGAAACGTGCCATGCAGCCCGGTTTCTTCGTACACTTCGCGCACCGCGGTCTCCATCTCCGACTCGCCCTGCACGACGTGCCCCTTCGGGAAGCCCCAGTGTCCGCCGCTTTCATGCAGCACGACCAGAAACTCGGTCCGTCGAAGACGGCGACGGTACACAACCGCACCGCACGATTTACGATACCCCGACTTCCGCGCGGTCTCCAGTTCCAGCCGGACGCTCCGCGGTTGAAAGCCGATCGCCTCCCACCGCTTCAACCATTCCTTGTTCGCCTCCGGAACGTCGAGTCGGATCGACGCGTAGTTGTGCAGCTCACCCTGACGCAGCAGCGTGAACGCGCGTTCGAGCGTCACGCGCTTGGAGACCGAACCGTCGACGTAGATCTGGCGGATATGCGCGTACCTGGGGTTGACCGAATAAAGCGCGTATCCGACCGGTTTCTCCGCCCACGCGAAGACGACCGCCTCGTACCCGCCCTGGAGAAAGCCGCGCATCCGGGCAGTGAGCGCCTGTTCACCACGAGCAACCGCGCCGTCACGGGCGTGCACGAGTTCCGCGAAGAAGCCAACGAGTGTGGACAGAGACGCCTCATCGGCTTTCCTGTAGGTCAACTCTGCCATGAACCGCAGTATGTCGATCCGACTCTGATCGGGCAACCGCGCTACTACAGCTGACCGGGCACGAGCTGGCCACCGTGAGCGCTCCAGTCGACCATGCTGCCGTCGTAGAGACTCACGCGGTGCATTCCCGAGTACCGCGCCGCGAAGTAGAGCTGCGAGGCGCTATAGCCGATCCCGCAGAAGCAGATCAGGTGCGAACGCTGCGTGATCCCCTGTTCTGCGAAACCCGCGGCCAGTTCGTGGCGAGTACGCATGAGCGGATAGCTCTCCTCCGCGAACGTTTCGGTGTACGGGAAGCTCACGCTGCCCGGGATCGTCTCGTCCAGGAACGCGTCGTACGGCAGACTGTTGCAGAGCACGACGTCGGGGCGTCCGATCGCGGTGATCACGTCGGCGAACCCGACGCGGCGGTCACCGTGCGGTGACGGAACGAACTCCGCCGGCGCGGCGCTGGTGAACCCGTCTTCGATCGCGGCGGTCTCGGTCGCCCAGCAGAAGTACCCGCCGTCGAGCAGTTGCGCCCGGCTGTGCCCGACCACGTCCAGAATCCACCAGAGGCGCGCCGCCAGAAAACCACCGCCTTCGTCGTAGATGCAGACTCGCGTTCCGCTGGTGACCCCGGCCGCCGACAGGACTGCAGCGACTTCCAGAGTCGGCCGCAACTGGTGAGGGACGTCGGTGCCGCACGCGAGCGTCTCCACGCATTCGAGCTGCGACGGGTGGACGTTGATCGCGCCGGGGATATGACCATCCTCGTACGCCTCTTCCTCACGCGCATCGATCACGATCACACGATCGGTACCGACAAGCGGTTCGAGCGTCTGTACCGTGATCAACTGATCGGTCATCGGTTCTTTATACCGCTTTTTCGCGACCCACGGTACCCCAAACGGACCGGCGCGCGCGGTTACGTCGGCACGCTGGAACTCGTGGCGCACCGCCCGGTATACTCGGCGCATCATGAGTACACGACACCGACTCTACCCGCGGCTTCGGCGATCGGTGAAGCCGATCGGGCGGCGGATCGAACCCGATCTGATCGACACGAGCGCGGCCGGCGCGGCGCGCTTCGTGCGCAACTTGCGTAGTGCCGGGTACCGCCCCTTCCTGCTCGCCGACGACCACACGGCGCTCGCGTGCCCTGAAGTCGTCGAGGAACTCTACCGCCCCGGATCAGCGTGGGTACTGCCCGGCACACCCAGGGTTGTCCCGGCGATCGAAACGTCGCGACAGCTTTCTGGCCGGGTCAAAGCGCTCGACGCTCCGGTGGTGCTGGTCGTCGTCGGCGCCGGGACTCTGACCGACATCGCGAAGCACGCCGCGCTCGAAGCCGACGTTCCGGTCATCGCGATACCTACCGCACCGAGCGTCGACGCGTACGCGTCGGCGCGCTCGGCGCTGCGGATCGACGGCTATCACCGGACGCCGGTCTGCAGGGTGCCCGCGGCCGTGCTCGGCTGCGCTGACGTGATCGAAGCGGCGCCCGATGAGCTGATCCTGGCCGGGCTGGGCGACCTGACCGCGAAGCTGATCGCGCGCATCGACTGGGAGGTCTCGTCGATCGTGACCGGCGAACCGTTCGACCGAGCGAGCGCCGACTGGTGCGCGTTCTCCGCGCGGAGCGCGATGGCGGCGCTGCGCCACGGTACGCTGCGGTCGGCCGCGATCCCGGCGCTCGATGCGCTGATGGTGTCCGGACTGTCGATGCAACTGATCGGTGCATCGCGCCCGGCGGCGTCGGCGGAGCACACGCTCGCGCATCTGTGGGAGATCGCTGTGCCGTTTGACGCGTCGCAGACCGACCTGCACGGGCTTCTGGTGACGACCGCGATCAGGACGGTCGTCGATCACTACCGCTCGATCGTTGCCGCGCTCCGTTCCGGAACGCTGCCGTCGGGTTCGGCGCGCGACATCGCAGCGTTTGAGGCCGGCTGGCGCGGCCGCGTACCGGTAGAGATGAGTCCGTTCGTCGGGAAGATGGAGGAGGAATCTGCGGGACGCGTTCTGGACGCAGGAGAAGTCACCAGACGCAGGGACGTAATCGCGGCGAATCGGGACCGGATCATAGAAGTCTGCGGCGGGCTCGACGACGCGGAGCGCGCGATCGACGCGCTCGATCGCGCCGGGATCGGTGCGCACGAGCCGCCGATCCCGCAGGAGTGGGTAGAGCGTGCGGTCGACTGGGTGCGCTACCTGCGCAACCGCTACTCGCTGTTCGACGTCGCGTTCGAGATGGGCTGGACGGCGTAGATCCGCCCGGCGACCGATGCGCCTACTGCGCGAGCTTCCGGAACACGACGACGCCGTTGTGCCCGCCGAAGCCGAACGTGTTCGACATCGCGACCGTGACCGGCTGCCTGACCGCGACGTTCGGCGTGTAATCGAGGTCGCACTCCGGGTCGGACTCGGTCTGGTTGATCGTCGGCGGGATAACGCCCTCGGTGATCGCCTTCACGCACGCGATCGCCTCAACCCCGCCGGCTGCACCGATGCAGTGACCGGTCATCGACTTGGTCGAGCTGATCTTCACGCTGTGGGCCGCGTCGCCGAACACCGCCTTGATCGCCTTCGTTTCGAACGGGTCGTTGATCGGCGTGCTCGTCCCGTGCGCGTTGATGTAGTCGACCTCGCCCGGCTTGAGCCCAGCCTGCCTGAGCGCGATCGTCATCGCCTGGATCGCGCCGCGGCCCTCGGTATGCGGAGCGGTCAGATGCTGCGCGTCGCAGGTCATCGCGGTGCCGACGATCTCCGCGTAGATCCGCGCGCCACGCTTCTGCGCGTGCTCCAGGCTCTCTATCGTCAGTACGCCGCCACCCTCTCCGATCACGAATCCGCTACGCAGTTTGTCGAAGGGTCGTGACGCTTCGGTGGGCCGATCGTTGTAATCGGTCGTCAGCGCGTGAATCACGCTGAACCCCATCACCCCCAGGCGCGTGATGCACGCTTCGACACCGCCGGTGATCGCGACGTCGATGAGCCCCTCGCTGACCAGGCGGTACGCGTTCGTGATCGCGTCGGTCGCGGACGAACACGCGGTCGTCACCGCGTAGCACGGCCCCTGGCAATTGAGCGCGATCGCGACGTTCCCGGGCCCTTCGTTCGAGATGAGCTTCGGAATCGTCATAGGCGGGGTCCGTTCGGGCCCCTTCAGGAAGAGCGCCTCGTAGCTCGCTTCCAGGCTCTCGAACCCGCCGATCCCGACGCCCAGGATCACGCCGATCCGCTCGGGGTCGAACCCCCCTTCGCCGAGCCCGGCGTCCTTCATCGCCTGCATCGCACCGGCGACCGAGTAGTGCGAAAACGTGTCCATCTTGCGCGCATCGCGGCTGTCGATGTAGTCGCGAATCTCAAAGCCCTTGACCTCGCCGGCGATTGTGGCAGGATAGCCGGACGCGTCGAACTTCGTGATCTGGGCGACGCCGCTGCGTCCGCTGATCATCCCATCCCACGTTTCGTCGACCGAGTTGCCAAGCGGCGTGACCGCGCCAAGCCCAGTAATCACTACTCGCGAAGCCATGCTACATCCCGAGTCCGCCGGTCACGTGAATCACCTGACCGGTCAAGTACGACGACAGGTCGCTCGCCAGGAAGAGAATCGCCTTCGCAACCTCCTCCGGCTCGCCGATCCGCCCCATCGGGATCTGGCTCTTGAGCGCGTTTTGCTGCTCCTGGTTGAGCTTCTCGGTCATCTTCGTGTTGATGAACCCCGGTGCGACCGCATTCACGCGAACGTTTCGCGCCGCGACTTCGCGCGCGACGCTCTTGGTCAGCCCGATCATCCCCGCCTTGGACGCAGAGTAGTTCGCCTGGCCGGGATTGCCTATCACGCCGACGATGCTCGCGACGTTGATCACGGAGCCCGATCGCTGCTTCGCCATCTGCCGGACGACGATCTTCGACAGAAAGAACGCGCTCGTCAGGTTGACCGACAGGACGTCGTTCCACTCCTGCGCGCTCATCCGGAACAGCAGGTTATCGCGCGTGATGCCGGCATTGTTGACCAGCACGTCGATCCGGTCGGTCGCGGCAAGCATCGCGGTAATCGCCTGTTCGACGCTCGGTTCGTCGGCCACGTTCGCTTCGATGAACGACGCGGTCGCTCCGTTCTTCGCGGCGATCTCCTGATACTCGCCGAGCGAGTCGCCTTCGGCCAGGTCCAGATACCAGACCGACGCGCCTTCGCGCAGAAACGCGAGCACGATCTCGCGACCGATACCGCGCGAACCACCGGTGACAAGTGCATTCTTACCCTGAAGCAGCATAGTGACTCCTTACTGTGCGATCGTTTCTATCGTGTCGACGGTACCCGCCGGACGGCACGGCACGTCGACCCCGTCAGCTGACTTGAGATACGCCTTCCACAACCCGCCGAGCACCTCACCGGGCCCGACTTCGAGCAGCTCGTCGTAGCCATCAGCGGCGATGTGGGCCTCTTCATCGACCCATCGTACCGGCATCACCAGCTGATCGGCGCACAGGCGTCTGATCTCGGTCCCGGATCCAACGCGCGCTCCGGTGACGTTCGAGTAGAGCGGCTTCGACGGATCGGAGAACTCGACTCGATCGAGCACGGCGGCGAACGCGGTGCGCGCGTCGGACATCAGCGGCGAATGGAACGGCCCGGAGACCTTCAGCACGACGACTCGTCGCGCACCGGCGGCCTTGAGGACCGGCTCGGCCGCCGCGAGCCCGGCCGCGGTGCCGCTCAGCACGGTCTGGACCGGGCTGTTCAGGTTCGCCGGGTAGACGCCTTCGACGCCGCCGTCGGCGAGCGCGGTCTCTATCGTTTCGGAGTCTATGCCGAGCACCGCGGCCATCCCCGCCGAACCGTCGGCTCCGTCCAGGCTGCGGCTCACGCGTTCCATGATCCGTCCGCGCTCGACAACGAGCGTGAGGCAATCGTCTTCGGAGATCACTCCCGCGTCGACGAGCGCCGCGTACTCGCCCAGGCTGAAACCCGCCGCGGCGTCCGACACGATTCCACGCTCCGCGAGCGCCGCGCGCGCGGCCAGGTTCACGACCGTGATCGCTACCTGCGACCGGTCGGTCGCCTTGAGGTCTTCGTCGGTGCCGTCCCACAGGAGCGCGGCGACGTCAAAGCCGGCGCACTGCGTCGCTCGGTCGAAGATACGGTGCGCGCCGGGGTAGCGATCGTAGATGTCTTTGCCCATTCCGACGTATTGGGCGCCCTGCCCCGGATAGACAAAGCAGCGTTTCATGCAGCCTCCCGAACCGTCGCGAAGGTATCAGCTGGAGACCGGGGTGTCAAGTCAAGCGTTCTTGTCAGCATTCTGAGATCGCAGTGATCGGTAGCCGGGATGGACGGCATCCCATATACTAAGCGGGTGCAACAGAAACGGTCCCGGGTAGTCTGGTTCATCGTGATCGGTATCGCGTTCTTCGCGATCGTCGATCCGTTTCGCCTCTTCGTCGATAACCAGGTTCCGCGCATGCGCGTGAACTCGCAGATCAGAGCCGAGATGGCCGAGTTTCTGGCCGCCTCACCGAGCGCCGCGGACTTCATCGTCGGTGCGCTCGACCGGCACGACGTAGTGTTGATCGGCGAATCCGGGTTCGTGCGTGAACACCTGGTCTTCCTGACCGAACTGATCCCGGTGCTCGATCGGGCGGGCATCCACCACCTGGGATTCCAGTACGCGAACCGTACCGATCAGCAACGCATCGACGCGCTCCTTACCGCGCCAAGCTTCGACGAAGCGCTCGCGCACAACATCATGTTCTCGCACCAGGTCGTCCAGGGCTACCAGGAGATCGCGAACGTGTTCCGCGCCGCGTGGGAAGTGAACCGGTCCAAGGGTCCCGACGAACCGCGCTTCAGCATCATCGGGGTGGGCTTCACGCCCGACTACTCGCACATACTGGAGCCGGGAGATGAGAGCGATCCCGATGTCCTGCGCGCGGTGTTCGCGAACGGAATCCCGGACGCGATGATGGCCGCCGCAATCCAGGATACGTTCCTTGATCAGGGGATCCGCGCGCCGGTCTACCTGAGAATGGAACACGCGTTCACCGGATTCGTTCAACCGCTCTACGCCAAACGCATGGAGGAACAGGGCTTCCCCGGTCAGCTTCGTACGGGCAATCGCCTGCGCGAGCGGCACGGTCAGCGCGTGATCAGCGCGATCCTGCACTCTCCGCTTCGCGATACCAGAAGCCGCATCGGGTTCGGCTTTCCGATCGGCGGGACGCTCGACGACCTGGTCCGTGATCTGCCGGCTGCCGAGCGGTCGCGCGGCTTCTTCGTGGCCGAAAGCCCCTACTCGGAGGCACCGATATCGAGCGATGTACTGCGCGAAGGGATCGACGGGGATCTTCTGTTCAACGTGTTCGCCGACGCGTATCTGATCGTCGCCGACGTCAGATCCGTCCAGTCGCTCACCGCGATTCCGGAGTTCATCAACGAAGACAACATCGACGATGCGATCAGTCGCTTTCCGGGACCCGACCCGGGCCCCGTGTCGATGAACGACCTCAACGAGTTCATAGCCGGGAACGCCGCTCAGATTCAGCGGGTCTTCGACGAGTTCAAGTAGGGAGCGCGCCGTGCCATCGAGGATTGCCGCGGTCGCGTCGTACGTACCACCCCGCGTCATCACGAACGACGAGCTGTCGACCTTCGTGGACACGACCGACGAGTGGATCTACTCGCACACTGGAATCAGGAAGCGGCACATCGCCGGGGACGACGTGTCAGCGTCCGACCTGGGCGTTGAGGCGGCCAACAGGGTGCTCGCGAAGACCGGTCTTCCGGCGGACGCGATCGATCTGATCGTTCTTGCGACGTCGACTCCCGACTACCCTGGTCTACCGTCGACCGCGGCGATCGTGCAGGACCGGATCGGTGCGACCCGCGCCGGCGCGATGGATATCGTCGCGGCGTGCACGGGGTTTTCGTACAGCCTCACGACCGCGAAGGCATTCGTCGACTCCGGCGCGGCGGAGACGGTTCTGGTGATCGGTGCGGAAGTCTACAGCAAAATCGTGAACTGGTCGGATCGTTCGTCGTGCGTGCTCTTCGGTGACGGCGCGGCTGCGACGCTTGTGACCGCGTCGGACGAACCCGGAATCGTCGACGGGGTGCTCCACTCGCAGGGCAACGGCGCAGACAGACTGCTCCGCCCGGCCGGGGGGACCCGCGAAGCGTACGAACCGGGAATCACGCCGATCGAGCGGACTAAGCTGCACATGGACGGGCGCCGCGTCTACCACTTCGCGATTCAGGCGATTATCGACGTAGTCGCCGAGCTTCTGGACCGCAATGGTCTCTCGATCGACCAGATCGACCACATCGTCCCGCACCAGGCGAACGCCCGGATTATCGAAGCCGCGTGCAAGCGCGGCGATCTGCCGATCGATAAGTTCTACGTGAACATCGCCGAGTACGCAAACACGTCGGCGGCGAGCATCCCGATCGCGCTCGCGGAGATGGAAGAGCGCGGCATCCTGTCGCACGGCCAACGCGTGATCACGGTAGGGTTCGGCGCAGGTCTCACCTACGGCGGGAACTTGCTGGTCTGGTGAGACCGATCTGGATCGCAACGGTCGTCACGAGCGCCCAGAACACCACAAGCCCGACGATCGTCGCGGTTCGCCGCGGTCGCGGTGACTCGAACTCGACGACCAGTTGCGGCGGCCCGATGACGCCGTTACGCGACACCGCGCGCGCGTGCAACCGATACGCTCCGGCGGGCAGATCCCGGTACGTGACGCGTGCCCCGCTCGCCGCGGCCACCCATTGGTCGTCGTACCCGTCGAGCAGCACCTCAACGCGCGTCTGTTCGGGCGCTACCAGATCGATCGTCGCGACGACCGCCGAAACGTTGCCCCCGTCGACCTCGATCTGAGAGATCACAAGCGGCGGCACCAACGCGTCGATCGCCCACTGCGAACCAAACAGCGCCGCCGTGTCGATACGGGTCGCACCACGGGTCCCTCCGACGTAGATCGAGCCGTCGCGCGCGCCGAAGATCGCGCCCGCCGCGAAGACCCCTTCGGGAAGCCCGTCGGCGCGCGTCAACCGAAGCGCGGGCGCTGCAGGGCCATCGCCCGCACGCTCGTCGGGCTCGGTCTTGCCAGACGGGTGCCGGTAGAACCGAAGATCGTCGGGGGTTAGCACCCAGTACCCGTCGACGGTATCGACGACGCCGTACACGGGCGGATCGCCGTCGACCAGTACGGCCGACACGTGATCGCCCGCTGCTGCGTCGGGACCCGGGCGCTCGAAGGCAATGACGCCGCCATCGCGGGCAGCGAGCAGAAGGGATTCGTCGGCGCGCTCTGCGATCGACCAGACCGGTTGCACGATCCGGCCGACGCGAAGATCACTCACGTCGTACCATCCGACCGCGAACCGGTCGCCAGGACCCGCTGCACCGGGAAGATCGATCAGGCCGACCAGTCCGCTGTCGGTGCCGACCCAGACGCGACGATCGGAGCGCGCGAGCGTGGTCACGACGGAGCCTTCGGCACCGGCCGCGGTCGCGAACCGGTAACCGGCGGAATCGCGGTCGTAGAGGATCACGCCGCTCGTCGTACCAAGGACAACGTCCGCGTCGGCGGCTGCCACCGAGAATACCGCCCGCGCGGGCAGCCCGGACCCGACGATCGTCCGCACCAGTTCGGTCTGGACGCGACCATCGGGATCCACCGCTACAAGCCCGTGCTCCCCGCGCGCGAGCCAGAGACTACCGTCGCGGGCGACGGACACGCCGTAAATCGGCGTTCCGGAGAGCGCGCCGACCGCGTGGGCTGTGCCGGCGTCGGGATCGAACCGGAAGAGCCCGTGCCGATCGGTCGCGACCAGAATCGCTCCGTCGTGCTCTTCGGCGAAACTCCAGACGGTCGGCGAGTCCGAGCTCCATCCATGGGCCGATCCCGCGATCACGGTGGCGATGCCTGGTAGCGGCGGCACCAGACGGCCGGCTCCGGCCGTCTCCGAGCCTATCCAGACGGTGCCCGAGCGGACGATCAGGAGCGCAGTAACTGTCGGGTGCCCGTGGCTGCCGGCGACCCGGCCTGGTTCGCCTGCGAGGACGCGGTCGATTCGCTCACCCGATGCGGCAATCACGTCACCGTGCGCATCGACCAGGAGCGCCGAAACAGATCTGCCGCCGGTATCGACCCACCCACCGAACTCTGCCGCGTCGTCGGGCGGCCACGGCCCGTACCCACGATCGGCGGTGCCGACCCAGAGCCGTCCGCTGCGATCGACAAGGAGCGTGGTGATCCGGTCCGACCGGATGCCCGGGTGCGACGCGCTCTGTCGGATATGGGTGATGTCGTCGTCGTACACGCGGCTTGCGAACGCCGCGTTCGCCGGCAGACGCGTGATCCCGCGCGATCTGGTGCCGATCCAGACCCAACCGCGTCGGTCGGTCTCAATCGCGGTGACAGAGTCGGAGAGAATCGAACGCGCAGCGTTCGGGTCGTACCCGACCCTGGCCACGTAGCCGCTCTCCGGTTGATACGCGATGACCCCCGAATCGGTCGTCCCGATCCAGAGCGTTCCGCGCGAGTCTTCGGCCATCACGGTGACGGTGAACCCTTCGAGGTCGCCGGAGAATGCGTCGGATTCAGGGTCGTAGCGCAGCAAGCCGCTCGCAGTGCCGACCCAGAGTACCTTCTGCGAGTCGACCAGAAGTGCGGTGATCCGGTCGTCGACCAGCGATTCGGACCGTCGGTAGATCCGGGCGGCGACGCCGTCGTACCGGGCGAGGCCCGACGGCGTTGCGATCCAGAGGTATCCGTCGCCGCACTGGGCGAGCGCGGTGACCGTCGACCCGACTCCGGCGGAGTCCGCAATCGGGGCGACCCGGGACGCGGGAAAAGGATCTGTCCATGGGACCACAGCGAAAGGTCGGGCGGGCACCGAAGAAACGGCTACCGTCACGCCAAGAGCAATCGAGAGCGTGAGCACAACCGGGCTGCAACGCACGGCTCATTATTCACGAACTGGTGCGGTTGTCCTACCCTTTGGCGGCGCGCTCGATCGCATCGATCACGACCGCGTCGCTCACGGCGTCGGGCACGATCAGCGCCGCCGCCCGCCGCAGATCGTAGAGCGCAACCTCCACCGGAAGGCCATAGAGCGCGGCAACCGCGCGACGGTAGAGGTCGAGTTGAACCGCGTAGTGAGCGGGATCGACGACCCGGTCGCTCTTGAAGTCCACGACGACGGCCGACCGCGAATCGAGCGCGATCAGATCGACCTGCCCACGCACGGTCGTCATCGTGCCGTCGACGGCGAGCATGAACGGAACCTCGTGCTCGATCTGATCGAACCCTCGAAGCCGCGCGGTGAACTCCGACCGCACGAACCCGTTCGCGAGCGCTACGCCGTCGCGCACGAAGAGCTCCAGGTCGCGTCGCGACAGGTCGGGGAGTCTGGCCCCGGCGAGCGCCGTCGGTGCGGTATCCGCGGCGTACCCATCGGCCGGAGCGTGTTCGATCAGCGCGTGGCAGAAGGAACCGAACGCCGCTGCCAGTTCGTGACGATCCAGGATCGGGTCGACGTCGAGCGGGGCTTCGTCGCAGGCGGCCCCAACGGCTGAATCGGCCGGGCTACGCGCGGCATGCGCCCAGGCGGCGTGCGCCGCATTCGCCGCGGTCGCGGTCACGGTGTCGACGGCGGCGTCGCGGCACACACGCGGGAGCGCCGCGTACGCGCGCGCGCGTTCGACCATGTCGATCTCCCGGTCGCTCCGCCGTGCTGCGTACTCCTCGCCGGCAGCGATCGGCGGCAGGTCGCGGACCGCGACGGCAAGCGCGCCGGACTCCGCGGGCATCGCAGGATCGTCAACCACGGCGGTGAACGCGGGCCCGATGAGTTCGAGCATCGATCCGACAGCGGTGCCGGCTGCGCCAACGAAGATCAGGTGGCTCTCCGCGCGCGTTGCCGCGACGTAGAGCAGACGCTTGAGCTCGGCGTGCGCTTCCAGTTCGTTCTGACGCTGCTCGTGAAGGTAGACCGCGTTCGCCGGCCGCTCGCGCACCGCTCCCGGCAGCACGATGCCGGTGTTGAACGCGGGGCCCAAGCGGCTCGACCAGTAGTACGGAGACCCACCGAGCGATTCGCCGCGGCCGCGATTCTCCGCGTACGCGCAGATCACGATCGGGAACTCCAGCCCCTTCGCGCGATGGATCGTCATCAGGTGGACACCAGAGTCGTCGCGGAGCGCCTCGAGCTCGTCCATCTTTTCGTTGCGCCCCAGGTGCGCGCGAACCTCGTCCAGAAAGGCGGCGAGCCCTCGGTCCTCGAACTGGTGCGCAAGCTCCCAAAACAGGTCGTAGTACTCCAGATAGGTCGCGTACTCCTGCCTGCGCAGCAGGTGGTAGCGGTACCCCCACCGATACCAGATCTGGTGGAGCAGGTCGGTGATCGGAAGGCGGTCGGCCATCGATACGATCGTATCGTAGCGCTCGCGCGCGATCGCGAGCCGACGACTGTCGTCCGCCGACAGTCCCACCGGCTCGCAGAAGAGCGCGGACTCGTCGAGCAGCAGCCTGACGATTGCGTCGTCGGAGAGGTTCGCAAGCGGCCCGCGCAGGTACGCGGTGTACGCGACGCGGTCCTGAGGGAAGACGGCCAGCTGCAGCAGCTGGTACATGTCGTTGATCGGCGCCTCCAGGAAGAGGCTCCGCGCGGTCTGAGCCACGTAGGGCACGCCGAAGAGCCTGAGCATCCGCTCGAGCCGGATCTGGTTCCCGGTGCTGCGCATCAGGATCGCGAAGTCCGAGTAGCCGGCTGGTCGTTCTGCAGGGCTGCCGTCGGGGGCGCCCGCCGCTACCGCGAGCGTTCCGTTTTCGACGTGGTCGCGGATCGCGCGCGCGATGTGGTACGCCTGCGCGTCGGGGTCTTCGAGTTGGTCGCCGTGGCCGCGTTCGCGGCGTTCGACCCGCCACAGCTCGACCGTCGGGGCCACCCCCGGCGTCGCGTCGCGGTGCCGCAGCGGTTCGTAACGCGCCTCGTAAGGCTCGCGCGCGTCGGCGAACACGATCGGGAAAAAACGGTTGAAGAAGGCGATCAGACCCGGTTCACTGCGGTAGTTCGCGCCCAGAACCAGCGACGCCGTTGCACCGCCGAGCTCGTCGGACAACGACCGGAACACGCCGACATCGGCGCCGCGGAAACGGTAGATCGATTGCTTCTCATCGCCGACGAAGAAGAGCTTGGCCGGGTCGAGCGAGTCAGCGCCTGGGATTCCAGGAACAGACGAGTCTGCGCGCTCGGCGATCAGGTAGAGCAGGTCCTTCTGCAGCTCGTTGTTGTCCTGGAACTCGTCGATCATGATCGCGCGGAACCGCGTCTTGTAGTGCCGGCGAAGCTCCAGATCGTCCGACAGAATCCGGATTGCGAGCGTGACGACGTCGTGGTACGACAGCACGCCGCCGCCGGTCTTCGCGCGGACGACGTTCTGCCGCGCCTGTTCAAGAAGCGTCACAAAAGCCTGCGCCGCATCCCACGAATCGAGCGTCGAGCGGACCGCGATCGCAAGCTGCGCGGCTTGCTCGATCTCCGGAACGACCTCCTTCAGGATCGCTACGTCGGGATGCGCGCTGCGCCCGCATCGCAGCGCGATCTTCAGAAGACGAGCGAGCGCCTCCACCGTCCGGTTGTGGGCGACCGACGCGACGAGCGACTGGACCGACGCGACGCACTTCGCGGCGCTTCGATCGAGCGAGGCAACGGTCGCGAACAGGTGGTCGAGTCGCGTGTCGATCGCTCCGTGCTGCTCCTCCAGGAAGCGGCGCTGAATCGGCAGAAACCGGTTCAACGGCAGGTCGTCTCCCACGGGACAGTGATCCGAGAGCATCCGCGAGATGCCATCCTTCCACAGCCGTTGCAGACCGTTGAGCCGGATCGCGTCGGCAACTGTCGGGTCGGACGCGTACTCGCGGATGAAGGCGAGGCTCTCGCGTTCGGCGATGCGCGCGACCAGCTCCTCGTCGACCGTGAACGTCGACGGTATGCCGTAGCGGGTGCACCCGTTGCGGGCGATGCTTCCGCAGAAACTGTCGAGCGTCCCGATGAACGCCGAATCGAAGTCGGCGAGCTGTTCGGCGACGAACGGTTCGTCGGCGCGAGCGGCGAGCTCGGCGTAGATGCGGCCGTACATCTCGGCGGCCGCCTTTCGCGTGAACGTGAGCGCCAGGATCTCACCGACGCGAAGCCCTTCGTCGACGACAAGCCTCACGTAGCGACGCGTCAGCACCGACGTCTTGCCCGACCCGGCGCCGGCGCTGACGACGACGTTGCGGGGTGCATCGATTGCCGCCTGCTGATCGGGATCGGCTCTCATCTACTGCACCACGAACCCGGTTCTGCAGATCGCGCGGTAGCGACACCCGTCGCACTCCTTTCCGCACCGGTAATCGCCCGATCTGATCCGGTATACCATCTGCGCGAGCGCGTCGTTCATCAGGCCGATAACCTCCTCCATCCGCTCGCGGCTCATCACGACTCGCTTGATCGAACCGGGCGCATCGTCGCCGGCCGACGCTTCGGCGTAGACCGGCAGTGCGGAACCCTCCTCCAGGCTGTAGTAGTACGCGGCGCCGACGTGCTCTCCGCTCGCCTCGATGAGCCGGACGTAGAACGGAATCTGCATCGACGTGATCGCCGCGGCGGCCTCGAGTCGATCGGGAAGCGCCCGGTCCAGGATGCCGACCGGATCCTTCGAGCCTCCCGACTGCGACGTTCCGGTCGGGACTGTGCGCTTCTTGTAGTCGACGAGCGTCAGGCTCCCGTCGGGCGATCGCGTGATCCGGTCGAACCGGCCGATCAGTTTCACGTCGAGCGCGTCGTCGTGACTGCTGCGCCACGACTCGACGTACTCGGGCGAGTGACCGGGAATCAGCGCCGAGTCTATCGTAAGGAGTGCGGACGCGACGCGGCTCGCGCGACGAGCCATCGCGTCGTACACGAAGCCGGGGACCATTCCCGATGGACGCGTCGCGGGCTCGGCCGCGATCAGCTCGAGCCGCTCGACGTAGTCATCGGTCCGCGACGGATCGAAGCGCGACCCCTCGTCGTGGAGCTCCTCAAAAAACCGCTCGAGCAGGCGGTGATAGAAGCTCCCGATGTCGCGCGCGCTGTCGGGATCTATCGTGAGGTCGAGTTCACCGACGCCGAGCGGTCGTTGAAGCAGGTACGAGAACGGACAGCCCCGAAACGACTCCAGATCGGATGCCGAAACGCGGAGCGTGACCGCGTCGCCGGTATCGGCCTGCCGCGCGACAAGAGCCGAGACGAGCGCGTCGTCGCCGATCGGATCGGTCATCGCGTTCAGACCGGCCGGTCCGATCGTCGCGGTGTACTCGCGCACGCCGTCGGCCTGGAGCGGCAGCGCCGCGGTCATCTCGCCGGCTACGGCAGACAGGTCGACTCCAGGTGCCAGCCCGGTCAGGCCCTCTTCGACCCGGTACGGCGAGCGCGGTGGCGCGGGAGCGTCGTCGATGAGTCGGTCGGAGATGAAGAGTCCGGGAGGCAGGCTCGGCCCATCGTGCCCGACGCTGCTGAATGAGAAGCAGACCGACGCCCCCGAAGCCGCGTACGCGGCGGCAAACTCGCGCGACAGGTCACGATCCTCTCCCGCGGGGCCGAGCGCGTCGCGGTCGACGTCGCCCAGGAACGGAAAGCGTGGTATGCGGACGCTCATCGCCGCGTGGTGCGCGTTGATGACGAAGTGGTAGTCGGGGCAAACACCGGCGCCAACGCGATAGTCCAGCACCGCGACGCCCGACGCGGCGCGGCGCGGGGCGTACCGCTGCTCGCGTAGCCGGCTCAACCAGAGTTGGAACGGGTCGGGCACGGTGACGCCCAGGCGCGACTCCGTGTCGGCGATCGACCGCAGCTCTTCGAGCGACCGTTCGACAATCGCCTGATCGTCGGGGTGCCACCCGTCGCGGTCGATCGCGCGCGACAGAAAGCCGTTGAGCCTGGACCGGAGGTCGGTCGCGGTCTTCGCCGACACGATCGCGGTGATGTCCGACTCCATCGCCCGGATCATCGCCGGCGCCCGCGGATAGCGCTTCTCGTCGATCGCACGCCAGCGCGGGTCGGGACGCGACCGGCCGCCGATGCAGCCCGCGGCAACCCCCGCGAGCACCAGTTCTCCGTTGACCGTGTAGTCGTTCCACGGGACCGCACGATTGAGCACCAACGGCTTCAGCGACTCCACGCCGAAGCCGTCGGCGACCAGATCGCCCATCGCGGTGAACAGTCGGCCGGGCGCGCTCGCGTCGAGCGACAACCCCTGGCGGAAGCTGAGCGGAACTGCAGCGAGCTCGGCCGCGTGCGAAAGCCGAAGGCGAAGCGCGTCGAGGTCGCAGACGGTCACGACGATTCGGTCGGCCGGCACGCCGTCGTCCAGGAGTCGGGCAATGCGATCAAGGAGCGAGTCTACCTCCGCTCGCGCGTCTGCGTGCCTGCCGACGGCGGGTAGCCGCTCGGCGGGGACAGCGACGCGCGGTAGATGCGCAACTGCTGGCTCGAAGTCGGGGAAGTCTTCGGCGAGCTCCGGGAACACGAGCAGGTGGTCGCCGCCACGGTACGCCGGTGAAGTCGCGAGCCATCGCGGTTCGTAGAGCCCATGCTTGTCCAGAAAACCCTGATACCGTCGATCGATCTCGCGCGCGTCGGCTACAAGACCCGCCACGCGCGCCGACGCCGAAGCAGGCAAGCCGGTTGCGGCGCGTACGGACGGAAGCGCGCGCGCGATCGACGGGCCGAAACCGGTCGCGCGGTCGGCAAACGCCTCCGGAATGAGCCACCGCAGGAACGGCGACCGTGCGTTCTCCGCGATCAGCCGCGCGACGAACACCGCGCGGATCGTCTGATTCGCCGGCAGCAGATCGGTTCGAAGATCGAACGCGGTCTCCTTGAACCGGTCCCACGACAGAACGAGGTCCTCGCGGACCGCGCGGCGCGTGCCGGTGCGCACGGCCTCTCGCCGCCAGAACGCGGCGGCGACCTCGCTGGGAAAGACGACCGAACGGCGTGCGTCGACCGCGTCGATAATCTGTCGTGTCAAACTCTTGCTTATATCGCCCACGCTACCCGCCGATATTCTATAGTGTGGAGGGCGTCATGAACAGGCAATACCGGGTCAAGGGTATCGCGGGGATCGAGACGTACATCGAGCTCCTGACCGAGACCGAAGGCGGCTACGAGTCGCGCCTGACGAGCATCTCCGAACACGGCATCCGCGAATCGTGCGAGTTCATCAGCCACGAGCTCCTCGAAAGCTGCCTGCGCACCGGCTATCTGACCGAAGTCACCGCCGACGAGCCCGTCGCGGCCCTCACCGCGTAGAGCGCCCGTAGGACGCGCCCGGGGGCTACTTCCCGGGCAGGCGGCAGAACCCGTACTCCTCGGCGCCGAGCGCTGCGTTGAACTTCGCGCTCATATTCTGAAACGCAATCCACGCGGTGAGCGCGGTGATCTGGTCGTCGGTGAAGTGCGAACGCAGCGCGTCTATCTGAACGCCATCTACGGCCGCGCAGCGATCGGTCACGGCCTCCGCGTAGTCGAGAGCCGCGCGTTCGCGCGGCGAGTAGAGTCCGCTGTCGCGCCACGCCGCGACACCGACCGCCTTCGCTTCGTCACCCGCGGCGCGCAGGAAGTTGTGCGCGTTGAGGTCGACGCAGAAGAAGCACCCGTTGAGCTGCGCGATCCGGATCGACACGAGGCTGCGGAGCGCGGCATCGATCGGATAGCGTTTGCTCTGGAAGAAACCGAGCGTGGCGAGCACGCCCAGGAACGGGCCGGGCAGACGTCCCCACAGGTAGGAGGGGGCGAGCACGCGGCCGTACTTGCGCTGCTGGCGGAGCAGAAACCAGCGAACGCGCCACGGGTAACGGTTGATCGGCTTGGGGTCGATTCGCGACATGAGTTTGAGAATACCACCAGAGGGGGCGCACGGCGAGTGTCATCGAGCCTGCAGGTGGCGCCCCGGCGGGACCGCTCCCGCTACTCGTCGTCGTACGCGCGGAACGTCTCGACATCGGGGCGCAGGAGGTAGACGACGTCCTTGCGCTCGACCGCCACGCTCATCTTGTCGCGCAGCGCGGGCGTCGACTTCAGATGCGTCAGGAGCTCGCGGGTCGGGTTGATCGCGACGGGGTTGCCGACGAGCTCGAACATCGAGATGTCGCCGGCGGTGTCGCCGTACGCATAGCTCGCACTGAGGTCGATGTCGTACTTGCGGACGAAGTGATCGACGGCGCCGCGTTTGCTGTCGGAGTCCCACATCTGCTCGATCTCACCGGTGTACCGGTCGTCGTCGTCCAAAAGATAGCGCGTGCCCATGCAGTCGGTGATCTCGTACCGCTCTGCCATCTTGCGCACGAGGTAGTCCGGGCTGCCCGAAATGAAGATCACCGCGTGGCCCTGCTCCTTGTGCCAGGTGATGCGGTTGCGCGTGTACATGTAGACGTTGTCGCCTTTGAGATCGACGACCTGGTTCGTGATGAACTCCATCTTCGACCGCTCAAGGCCTTTCATCGACGCCATGTAGACCTCGGCCAGGCCGAGCATGTAGTCGTCGTAGTTACCGCGGCGCTTCTGCCAGTTCTCGTAGCTCTGCTTGATCTGCGTGTGCCAGATCGCCTCGTCGAGCACCTCGTACCTGAGCAGCTTCTTGAAGTGCTCGATCATCAGCGACTCGCGGTAGAGCGTCCCGTCGATGTCGAAGAATGCGGCCGGTCTCATTGGGCACAAATATAGCGGGATTCGGGTGCGGGAGGTAGCGGGCGGGTTACGCCGCGCGCGTTCCGGGGCGAGCCGGCTGACGAGCGAGTTCATCCGACTCCGACAGCTTGACGAATCCCTGACGATCCGTCACAATTCCTCGGCGTATCTACACGGAGGCCGAGATATTGTGACATCCACGCAACCTTCCCGCAGGGCGCTGAAACTGCTACAGCGTAACGGAATCGCCCGCACGAGGGACCTTGAAGAAGCGGGGGTTTCGCGGACCACGATCCGACGCCTCTGCGATCGGGGCGAGCTTGTTCATGTGGCGCGAGGTCTCTACCGGCTTCCTGGTGCTCCCCAGACAGAGAGACAGGATCTCGCGGAAGCCGCCGCTCGCGCGCCGGACGGGGTCATCTGCCTGTTGTCGGCGCTGCGCTTTCACGGCCTGACCACCCAGAACCCGTTCGAGGTCTGGATGGCTATCGATCATAAGGCGTGGAGACCCCGCGTCGCCCACCCACCGCTGCGGCTGTTCTACCTGTCCGGACCACCCCTGACGGCGGGAGTGGAGGAGCACGAGATAGCCGGCGTGAAGGTACGCGTGTTCAGCGCCGCCAAAACTGTCGCCGACTGCTTCAAGTTCCGCAACAAGATCGGCATCGATGTCGCACTTGAGGCGCTGCGTGAATACCGGAGAACCAACCCGAAGCGCCTGGACGACGTCTGGAGGTTCGCCGAGGTCGATCGGGTGACGCGGGTGATCCAGCCGTACCTGGAAGCCGGGGCATGACACCGAAGCGCGCTCCCACGAATCTTGCCGCATCGGTCCGGGCACCGTCGCGACAACGCAGCATAGGAGGTACCCCATGAAACTCGGTGTCAGCCACCAGTCACCCGAAATGCTCACGCCGGAGCATCTTGCGTACCTTCGTCAGGTCGGCGTGGAGGCGGTCGAGGTCCGGGCCCCGGCAGCCGAGTGTACGCTCGAACGCATCAGAGAGATCAAGAAGCGCGTGGAGGACGCCGGGCTCGCGCTCCACGAGATCATGCCCGCGGATCTCTACAACTGCACGGAGATCGCGACCGGTCGACCCGACGCCCAGGCGCACACCGAGTTTCTGCTCCGGTTTATCGAGGACCTGGGCCGAGCGGGCGTCACCGCGACGACGTACGCGTGGCACACGGGTGGGATCTACACCACCGGCCGCACCGTGGTCCGCGGCTGCGACACCCGCGCCTTTCGCCTGAAGGTGGCGTTGGCGAAGCCGCCCGCGTACGAGCGGTCGTACGGCGCCGACGAGCTGTGGGATCGCTACGACGCGTTCATTCGCAGAGTCCTCCCGGTCGCCACCGACGCCGGCGTACGGCTGCAGCTCCACCCGAACGACCCTCCGGTCGACCACGCGGGCGTCGCGCGGATCTTCAGCGGCACCGCGGCGTTCAGGAGAGCGATGGAGATATCCGGGTGGTCGCCATACTCGGGGATCCTCTTCTGTGTCGGCACGTGGGCGGAGATGGCAGGACCCGACGGTCGCGGAGAAGACATCCCCGCCGCGATCGGTGAGTTCGGCGCGCGGGGTGTCATCCACCAGGTGCATCTGAGGAACATCGATCGGCCGCTGCCCGACTTCGTCGAGACGCTCCCGGATGATGGCTACCTCGACCTCACCGCGATCGTCGACACGCTCGCCGACGTCGGCTTCGACGGGATGATCGTCCCGGACCACGTACCGATCCCGCTATCCAGCGCAGCCGACCAGCGGACGATGGAAGCGTACTCGCTCG
>SKVA01000330.1 GCA_007129695.1 Spirochaetaceae bacterium
ACGACTCACTCATCGCAGGTTCCCGGTTCGCGGGGGCCACTCATGGCGCCGGTCAATCGGCCTTCGCGGGGTCTGCGCCTGGCGGCCCGGCGCGCAGGGGCGAGGAGGACCGGCGATGCCGGTCCTCCGGTCAGAATGCAGGGGTGCGTCACCGCCCGCTGAGGAACACGTCGAACTGACGCTGAGCCTCGCGTTGCACGTTGCGCAAACCCGCAGCCTCCAGTTCGCGGATCATCCGCGGAACCTCGACCGACGGATCGGTCGTGCCCGTCACCAGGCCGGCCCAGTAGCGGTCGCGGATCGCGCGGATCGCGGCCATCTCGGTCTCCACGGAGGCGATGTCGAACGTGAACCCGATCGCGTTCGTCGCTTCAAGATCGCTGTACCCGTCGAAGATCACCTGCCACATGTTCGGATCGACATCGATGCCTTCGGCGGCCTCGACCGAGCTCAGCGAGTAGGAGCCCTGCGAGAACGGCCACGGTCGGTAGCGCTCGCGTCCGGTGGTTGTCACCTGTACCAGACCCTGTGGCGTACGGTTCCAGTGCGTCCCCTCGATCCCGTAGCGCAGAATGTCACGATAGACCTGGTTGGTGTTGACCAGCTGCTGGTATCGGAGCGCGGCCTCCTTGTGCAGCGAATCGGCGCTGATCGCGTTCATCGCTCCGCGAATCGACGCGGTCGACAGGAACGGACCGCTGAACCGCGAGATCACCTGGGGATAGCCGTCGGCGCCGGTCCAGATCGCATCGGCACCGTAGAAGCCCTGCCCGACCTTCACCGGGATGTAGCGAGGCGCATCGGTGATCGTCGCTGCGTCGCGGTTGATGTAGCCGGCATTGAACCACTCGTGGAGCTTCACGAGCCGGTCGTACATGTCGGGGTGTTCGACGGTCACGACGATCCGGTCCGAATCGCGCGTACCGACCGCGGAGTACGGGATACCGAGCATCGCGTCGCGGTTGACCATGTCGAACAACGCGTCGAGCCCGGCGAACCCTCCCTGCATCAGGAACAGCGGATAGCGTCCTTCGGCGCCGATGAGCCCGTCGTTGTACGCCCGCTTCGCGGCGGTGAGATAAGGCTCGAGCTCGAAGAAGGTCATGTCGTCGTTCGGCAGCTGCGGCGGGCTCATGCCGAGCGTGTCCACGAAGAGGTCACGATCGAAGCGGAAGAAGAGCTCCGCGGCGTAGTCCTTCTTCACCGGGATCGCGCGGATCCGCCCGTCGACCATCGCGCCTTCCCAGACGATATCGGGCATCGTCTCGTAGAGTGCGGGGGCTGCGGTCGCGAGCAGATCGGTTATGTCTGCGAAGTACCCGGCTCGCGCCTGTACGGAGAAGTTGTTGAACCACTCCGACGTGAACGCCATGTCCCAATCGTCACCGGCGGACATCGCGAGCATCGTCCGATCGTTGTCGTAGTAAAGGGTGGTCACTCGGGCTCCCACCTCGCGTACCGAGATCTCGTTCAGCACCGCTTCCACGGCAGCCTGGTCTGGAGGCACCTGTCCGGGATTCCCCATGATCCAGATCAGGTCCACCACGCCGTCCGCAGCCGCCTGACCCTGGCCCCCCGCGTACAACGCGAGCGGAGCCAGGAACAGTAGCGACAGCGCAACGACCAGCACAGTCATTCGCCTACCCATTTCGGCCTCCTTCTGTATTTCCGTCCACCGGCATACGCCGATGTGAATGCCCACCCGATTCTGATCAGCCCTTGACCGCTCCGATTGTCAGCCCCGATACGAAGTACTTCTGAAAGAACGGGTATGACAGCGCTATCGGAATCACGACCACCATCACGATCGCCATCCGGGCCGACTCGGCCGGCATCCGGGCGATGTCCTCTCCACTGAGGTACTGGGCGCTCCGGGTAAGGAACTGGATGCTCCGGTCTATGCTGACCAGCACGTACTGAAGCGGAAACATGTGCTGATGGGTCGACTGGATGTAGATCAGGGTCAGAAACCAGTCGTTCCAGTATGCGAAGGAGAGAAACAAGCCGATCGTCGCGAGCGCCGGCAGTGAAACCGGGAGTACGATACGGTAGAAGATCGTGTGCTGCCCGGCCCCGTCGATCTTCGCCGATTCGATCACCGAGTCCGGAATGGTCTGCTGGAAGAAGGTTCGCAGGATTATCACGTAGAACGACGTCACCGCGATCGGCAGAATCAGCGCCCAGTACGTGTTACCGAGCTGCAAGAGCCGGGTGTTGATCAGGTACGACGCGACAAGCCCCCCGCTGAACAGCATCGGGATGAAGATGAGCCAGGTGTAGAGCTTTCGAAACCGGAACGTCTTCCGCGACAGCACGTAGCCCATCGCGGAGTTCAGGTAGACGCCGACCAGCGTTCCAGAGACGGTTACCCCGACCGAAACCAGAAACGCGCGGCCGACCAGGCTGCGCGACACCCAGAGATAGCGGTACGCGTTGAGCGACCACGCGTCGGGGATGAACCGGTATCCGTAGACCTGGATCGACTGGTTCGAAGAGAGCGAGATGATCAGCACGAACACGACCGGGATCACGCAGATCGCCGCGATCAGGATGAAGATGAACGAGAACACCAAGTTGACGGCTACCGGGATGCGGTTGAGCCGCGCGCCGACCGCAGGAAGCTTACGGTGGGTTACCTCTTCATGCCCGGCAAGTACACTGGCCACTGATCTCTCCTAGAACAACGAGTTCTCCGGGTCGAGCCGGAGAACGATGAAATTTGCGGTCAGGATCGTGAACAACCCGAAGACCGACTGCATGAACGCTGCCGCCGATGAAAAGCCGATGTTGTTCATCCCCATGAGCGCCTTGTACACGTAGACGTCGATCGTCTGCGTCGCGGATATGAGCGCGCCAGAGTCCCTGGGAACCATGTAGAACAACCCGAAGTCGGTGGAGAAGATGCGCCCCACCGACAGAATGAACAGGATCGTCATGACCGGTCGCAGCATCGGCAACGTGATGCGCCAGACCTGCTGCCATTTGGATGCGCCGTCGATTACCGCCGCTTCATACAATTGGCCATCAATTCCAGAGATTGCTGCCAGGTAGAGCACCATCCCGTACCCCATCCCCTTCCAGAGGTTCGTGAAGACCAGTATATACGGCCAGGGACGCGGGCTCAGGTACCACTGTACCTCCTCCATCCCGACGGTCAGCAATAACCGGTTCACCAGTCCGCGGTCTACGCTCAGAAAAGAGAACACGAAGTAGCTCACGACTACCCAGGAGAGGAAGTGCGGCAGGAAGATCATCGTCTGACAGACTTTCGCAAGGCGGGCCGAATGAAGCTGCGACAGCATGATCGCGAGCGTGACGGGAACCAGAATCCCGAGCACGATGAACGCGGCATTGTAGAGGAGGGTATTGCGGAACATGATCGCCGGGTCGGGCGTGGCAAAGAGAAACCTGAAGTTGTCAAAACCGACCCATTCGCTGCGGAGCAGGCTGACGATGAAGTTGGCCCCTCGAATCGGGCGATACCGCTTGAACGCAATGATGATGCCGAACATCGGAAGATAGGTGAACAGGATGTACCAGACGGTCGTCGGGAGCGCGAGCGCGATGAGCTCGACGTCATCCTTCGTGGCCTTCCGCTTCACTCTCAAGAATTCCCCACTCGGCTGTGACTACCACGATCGCTCGATGGTAGTCCGGAATCACGGGACCTCTGCTGGCTGGTAGTGTATCATGACCTCACGGAGCCGTAAACGAAAAAAATCGGGTGCGAACGGATTGGAGGCAGTGTGGGATATCGAGAAGATGCCAAGCGCTTTGTGGAGCCGCAGTCGCAGTTCCAGCTCGGCTTCCTGGTCACCGAATCGAGCCATCCTCTGACCCGCGACCTGGACGCGACGTTCCAGCGTTCTACGCGGGACGGAGTGAGGCAGCTCCTGCTGGTAGACGAGGATATCGTCGCAGCATTACCCGCGCAGATCGATTCAAAAGGGCTCGAGCGACTCGCGCACGAGCTGCACGGCGCCACCCGGCGCGGCAGCACGATCGTCTTTTCCGGGTGCGGGTCGACCGGGCGCCTGGCCGTGCTTCTGGAATCGATGTGGCGCCGCTTCTGGTATGAGGCGGCAGCCGCACGCGTCAGCCCCCCGCATCCCGATACCGCCGACCGCGTTCGCGGAATCATCACCGGCGGTGACCGGGCGCTGATCCGGTCGGCAGAGAGCTTCGAGGACTACCAGGAGTTCGGAAGGGAGCAGACGCGGGAGCTCGACCTCCGGGAGGGCGACCTGTTCATCGCGATCTCAGAAGGCGGGGAAACCTCGTCGGTGATCGGAAGCGCTCACGAGGCGGCCGATCGCGGATGCACGGTGTTCTTCCTCTACAACAACCCGACCGAACTGCTCGTCGAGCGGATCGAACGGAGCCGCGCGCTGATCACCGACGATCGCGTGACCGCGATCGATCTGACGACCGGGCCGATGGCGCTCTCAGGATCCACCCGGATGCAGGCTACAAGCGCGGAGCTGCTGTTCGTCGGCGCTGCGATGGAACGCGCGGTGTATGCGACGCTGACCAGCGGTGAGTTGGACCGTCTTGGGATCGATCCTCGCACGCCGGCCGACTGGATCGCGTCTACGCGCGCGCTCCTTTCCGCGCTGAGGTCGGACGCGTGCGTGGAGACCCTGGCGGCAATCGTCGAGCGGGAAGCGACGGTGTACGATCGGGGCCGGATGGTCGCGTACTCGGCGGACGGGTTCCTGCTCGACGTGTTCGCCGACGTGACCGAGCGCACGCCGACGTTTTCGATCCCGCCGCTGAAGAGGCGTTCGCAGATGAGCTCGGCACCCGACCCGTGGGCGGTCGCGTATCACCCCGGGCTGCGTGGCGCCGGCGCGTGGAGAGCGATGCTCGGGCGCGAACCCGCCGGGTTGTCGTGGACGGCCGACACGTACCGGAGACTCGGCGCGGATCACCTGGCGGAGGCCCCCCCGCGGCTCGACGAGGAAGAGATACGCGAGTATCCGGTCGGCGATGAGACGATCGGGTACTACCGGGAATCGCTCGATCTGATCGTGCAGATCGTGACCGACGGCTGTTTTGGCTGTGCGCCGGTCCGCGACGCGGCGCTGGAGCAGGCGCCCGGCGGCGCGGTGGAGTCGCGCGCGCTCGTGATCGACAGCAGACTCTCCTCTGATGAGTCCGGCACATCCTGCGCACCGACGGCGGCACCGGACGAATGGCGACTGCCGCTCCCGCTCCCGAAGAGTCCGATCGATCTCTTCCATCATCTGGCGATCAAGCTCGTGTTCAACACGATCTCCACGGCGACGATGGCGCGGATGGGGCGCGTACGCGGAAACTGGATGGTCCAGGTCTCGCCGACCAACAAGAAGCTCATCGACCGGAGCATCCGGATCATCGCGGACATCACGGGCCACGACTACGCGAGCGCTGCAGAGCTGCTCTTCCGCGCCCGGGAGGAGCGGGGCGACGCGCCGTCGCTCGTGAAGGATGTGCTCGACCGTGTTTCGGCGCTCGACCACGCTCAAAAAGATTGACAGCTCGCCGACCCGGGTTTAGGCTGAACGCTCCATGAACATACTCGCCGTCGGCGGCAGCGGTATCGTTGGGACGATCGTGATCCCGTTTCTCCAGCGCGACCACGCCGTCCGCGTGTACGACCTTGCCCCGCCGAAGGCCGATGGATGCGACTTCGTTTCGGGCACCGTAACCGACCACCAGGCGCTGTGCGCCGCGACAAGCGGCACCGACGCGCTGATCTACATGGCGATGGGAAACCAGCGGTGGGCCGAGTGGGACGGCTCACAGACCGCGATGGACGTCAACGTGAAGGGTCTCCACTTCGCGCTGCGCGCCGCGGCGGAGTCAGGGATCACGCAGGCGGTCTACTGCAGCACGATGTCGGTGTACGCGAATCTCCAGCACCGGTACTTCATCGATGAGGACGTAGAGCCCGATGAGACCAATATCTACGGGTTCACGAAGTGCCTCGGGGAGGAGGTCTGCCGCAACGCGTCGCGGCGCTGGGCGATGAACGTCAGCGCGCTGCGGCTCTGCCTTCCGTTGGCACCGGAGGAGTGGCAGGCGCGGATGCGCCGCGACACACCCGACTTCGCGACATCGGGCGATGACGTCGCCCGAGCGATGCTCGCCGCGCTCGACCTGCGGGCCGGCTTCCAGGCGTTCATGATCGGCGGAGACTACGAAGGCAAGATTCTGAACATGGCCAAGGCGAAACGGCTGCTCGGTTGGGAGCCGGCAGCGCGACCGACGAAGTGAGGAGGCATCGATGGCATTCACCGTGAAAAAGCGTGGCAAGATCACCTACTACTACACCGGCGACGCGCCGGTTCTCTCCGCGCTCGTAACCGAGGAACAGCCCGGCGGTGATCTGAAGATCTACTTCTCGGGGCTCACCGGCGGACACTCGGCGAAGGGGGTGCTCGGACTCGATACGCTCACGACGATGGACCCCGAAGTCGAAGTGCCGCTCGTGTTTCGAAGCTGGGAGAAGTGGCTCCAGGACGCGGGGATATGCGAATCGATCGCCGACGTCGACTTCATCGAGATCCACGCGTTCGGCTGCCAGCCCAAGACACCGAGCCCGCTCACCGACCCGGCCGGGTACCGGAAGGAGCAGGAGCGCCTGCGCGCTGCGTACGCGAAGGCGTACTCCGGGTTCTTCAGGGATCACTGCCCTGACAACGGCGTCCCGGCCCGATTCACCGTTCACGTGATCGACGTTCCCGATGAGGCGGCGTCGTACGAGTTCTACGGCGTCGGGCTGCTGCAGCGGTCGCTCCAACGGTAGCCGGGCGCAGCGATGGCAGCGCACACGACCGCGGAGCTGGTGATACGGGGCGGCAGGGTCATCGACCCCGCGAACGGCATCGATCGCGTGACCGACGTCGCGGTCGGCGATGGTCGGATCGCCGCGGTCGCAGACGATCTGCCGGTCGGACCGGCGACGAAGGTTGTCGACGCGCGCGGCCTGCTCGTGACGCCGGGACTCATCGACATCCACGTGCACGTCTACCACACGCGGGAGCCGGAGGGCCTCAGCGTGATCGGCGACCACCACAGCTTCCGCTCCGGCGTCACGACCGTCGTCGACACCGGGACCGCGGGGGCGAATCACTTCCTCCACTTCAAGCGCACGGTGATCGACCAGTCGAAGACCCGGATCTTCGCGTTTGTGAACGTCGTGAAGTCGGGGATGATCGGCCCGTTCGAGCACGACCCCGCCGAGATGGACCCCGAGCAGGCTGCCGGTACCGTCCTTGCGTACCCGGAGATCTGCGTGGGGATCAAGACCGCTCACTACTGGACGCACGCGCCGTTCGACGACGTGCACACCCCATGGCTCAGCGTCGATCGGGGGATCGACGCGGCGCGCCTGTGCCGTAAGCCGATCATGGTCGACTTCTACCCGCGCCCGGAGCGTCCGTACGAGGAGCTCCTGCGGAAGATGAGCGCGGGCGATATCCACACGCACGTGTTCGCGCAGCAGTTTCCGGTCCTCGACGATCAGGGGAGACCGAACCGCTGCTATAAGGAGGCGCGCGAGCGCGGGATCATCTTCGACCTCGGGCACGGCGCCGGGAGTTTCTGGTTCCGCAACGCGGTGCCGTGTTTCCGCCACGGATTCCTTCCCGACTCGATCAGCACCGATCTGCACAAGGACAACGTCAACGGACCGGTCTTCTCGATGGTGAAGACGATGTCGAAGATGCTCGCGATCGGCATGAGCCTGGAGGAAGTGATTCAGAAGTCGACCGTCGCACCGGCACGCGAGATCGGCCACCCGGAGCTCGGCACGCTCACCGTCGGCAGCGACGCGGACATCGCGCTCCTGCGCATGGATGACGGAGAGTTCGCGTACTACGACTGCGCGAAGGTCCGCGTCACGTCGCGGCAGGAACTCGCGTGCGCGATGACGATCCGGGCCGGTGAGATAGTCTACGATGAAAACGCGCTCAGCATGGACGAGTGGACCGACGCTCCGGTGACGCGGTGAGCGCCCCGCCCGCGGGGCGCGCGCGGTACGACGCGCTCGGTCTGCGTCCGGTGATCAACGCGTGCGCGACGCTCACGAAGCTCGGCGGTTCGGTGATGCCGCGCGAGGTCGTCGACGCGATGGTGCGCGCGGCGCGCTCGTATGTCGATCTGGAGGAGCTGCAGCGGCGGGTTGGCGCGCGGATCGCCGAGCTCACGCACAACGAAGCAGCGTACGTCAGCTCGGGTGCCGCGGCCGGGATGGTGCTCGCGACCGCGGCGTGCACCGTCGGGATGGATCAGGAGGCGCACGCGCGCATCCCGCGGCTCGATGCCGTGAAGAACGAAGTGATCGTCCAGCACGCGCACCGAAACGGGTACGACTACGCGGTGCGCCAGGTCGGCGTCACCGTCGTCGACGTCGGTGGCCCGGAGGGCACGACCCGCGAAGAACTCGAGTCCGCGTTCACCGACCGCACCGCCGCGATCTTCTGGTTCCAGGGCGCGATGAACGTGCCGGGCGAACTGCCGCTCGACCAGGTGATCGCGATCGCCGGTAGGCGCGGCGTGCCGGTACTGGTCGATGCCGCCGCGCAGCTGCCGCCGGTTGAGAATCTCTGGCGGTTCACGCAGATGGGCGCCGCGCTCGCGATCTTCAGCGGCGGGAAGGACCTCGCCGGTCCGCAGTCGAGCGGACTCGTTCTGGGCCGGGCCGACCTTGTCGAAGCGTGCCGCTTCCACGGAAACCCGAACCAGTCGATCGGCAGA
>SKVA01000128.1 GCA_007129695.1 Spirochaetaceae bacterium
CAGATTTCCGTCCTCGCCGCTACCCGGGCTGCGACCCTACAGGATCGGATGGCCGCGCCTCGGTCGCGACGCGATCACTCGAGCGCGCGACACGCGCTTCACGCTCGTGCACAGCCACTCGCCGTTCGTCGCCGGGCGGTTCGCGATGCGCACCGCGACGCGAAAAGGCATCCCGCACATTTCGACGTTTCACACGAAGTATCGCGACGATGTCGTGAAGCTGCTGAAGTCCGCCGCCGCCGCCGATGCGGTCGTTCGAAGCATCGTCCGGTTCTACGATCGCTGCGATGTGGTCTGGACGCCGAGCGAGTCGACCGCGCGGACGCTCCGCGACTACGGCTTCACCGGAGATGTGACGATTGCGCCGAACGGGTCCGACCTTGCTCGGCCCTCCGATGGCGAACGCGAGGCGCTGCGCAGAGTGGGACGCGAGCGGCGCGGCATCAGTGAAGATAGCTTCGTCTGCCTGTTCGTCGGTCAGCATCGATGGGAGAAGAACACCGCGCTCATCATCGAAGGGCTTGCCACGCTGAAACGATCTGCGGAGGGCGCGGACTTCGTCGTGGTGTTCGCCGGCGAAGGGGTGGACCGATCGGGCATGGAGGCGATGGCGAGGCGCAGTGGTTTGGGGACATGCGCGCGCTTCCTTGGAAGAATCGTCGGTCGTGACGCGTTGAGCGAGCTCTACGCGGCCTCCGATCTCTTCCTCTTTCCGAGCGTCTACGACAATGCGCCGCTTGTGATGCGCGAGGCAGCCGGCTTTTCGCTGCCGACGGTCGTTGCTGCGGGCTCGGCCGCCGCCGAGATCATCGACGATCGGGTGAACGGATTCGTCGTCGACAACGATGCCGGCCGTTTCGCCGAGCTGATCGGAGCGTTGATGGCCGATCGCGACGCGATCCGCACCGCCGGCAGCGCAGCGGCTCAGTCGGTCTACCGCGGCTGGACCGATATCGTACGTTGGGCCGCAACCGAGTACGAACGAGTGCTTTCGCGCTTCGCCTTGTAGCGGAGGCGACGCCACTCGGCTACAATTGACCAATGCACGAACGAGTGAACGAGTGGTATGGCGCTCCGCTTTCGTACGCTGCCGGGACTGCAGCCGGGTGGACGCGGCTTACGGTGGCCGCCGGCGCGGTCGAACCCCGCCGATCCCGCGCAGTCGTACCCGCGTGGGCCGAAGAGGGCGTCTGGGAGGATGCGCTGATCACCCCGACCGCCGCTGAGATCGGTCAGACGAGTCGGGTCTTCTCGTCGCGTACCGGCGGAGTGGAGGGCATCGTGAATCCGCACGCCGACACGCGAGGGAGAGTTCGCGTGTCGGGCACCGGAGTGAATCTTCACGGCGTGGCGCCTGAGGCGGTCGGCACCCTGCACGTGTCGCGTTGCCGTGACGGAGTCCGGATCGATCTTCCGCTTGAGAGCGCACGCGCGGTCTACGGTCTTGGGGAGAAGACCGGCGGTCTCAACAAGATCGGCCGCACGTGGACGATGTGGAACAGCGACGATCCCGAGCACATCCCCGACAAGGATCCGCTCTACCAGTCGATACCGGTTGCGTACCTGTTCGATCCCGACGGTACCACCACGATCTTCGTCGACTGCACCGCTACCGTATACTACGATGTCGGTGAGTCCGATCCGACGCGCCTGATCGTCGAGGCGTACGACGCGTGCATCGATGTCTACATCCGCCGCGATCCGTCGCTTCCCGACGCGGTCCGAGCGTACACCGAGCTGACCGGCCGCATGCCGATACCCCCCGAATGGGCGCTTGGATTCCAGCAGTGCCGGTACAGCTACTTCCCCGACACCCGGGTCATTGAGATCGCCGAACGGATGCGCCACGAGCGGGTCCCGTGCGACGTGATCTACCTCGACATCCACTACATGGACCAGTACCGCGTGTTCACATGGGACTCCGTGAGGTTTCCGGACCCCGCGGCGATGATCGCGAAGCTCCATGATCTGGGGTTCCGTGTGGTTACGATCGTGGACCCCGGCGTCAAGGCCGATGTTGGATACGGGGTGTACCGATCGGGTCTGGCTGCCGGCCACTACCTCCGGCAGCCGGACGGCAGCGTCTACACCGGGGCCGTCTGGCCGGGGGATGCGACCTACCCCGACTTCACCGACGCCGACGCCCGCGATTGGTGGGCCGATAGCCACACCGCTCTCTTCGATCCTGGCGTCGACGGTGTGTGGAACGACATGAATGAGCCCGCCGACTTCTCCGGCGACCCGGTGTTCCGACCCGCGTTCACGGTCCCGGACACGCTGATAGCGCGTAACGACGGTACGCCGGTCGACTTGGGACGAGTGCACAACGCGTATGGTCTGTGCATGAATGTCGCGACTCGAGCGGCCTTCGATCGACTGCGACCACAGTCGCGCGGATTCGTGCTCACGCGCGCCGGGTACGCCGGGATCCAGCGCTATGCCGCGGTCTGGACCGGTGATAACCACAGTTGGTGGGAGCATATCGGGATGATGGTACCGATGCTGCTCAACCTGGGGATATCCGGGGTCGCGTTCTGCGGCGGTGATGCGGGCGGGTTCCAGGCGAACGCCGACGCGGAGCTGTTCAGCCGCTTTGTCGCCGCCGCGTGCCTGACGCCGTTCTTCCGCGCGCACACCGCGATCGACACGATCGATCACGAACCGTGGAGTTTTGGCGACCAGACGCTCGCGCAGATCCGTGGGTTCATTGAGTTGCGCTATCGATTCCTCCCATACCTCTACTCGCTGTTCGAGCAGGCGACCAGAACGGGGGCGCCGGTGATGCGACCGCTCGTCTGGGAGTTCCCCGATGATCCCGAGCTGATCGATCGCGCGGATTCGTTTCTGGTCGGAGGAAGCCTTCTGGTTGCGCCGGTGCGCGAACGCGGCGTACGCGAGCGCTCCGTGTACCTGCCCGACGGTCTATGGTACGACCTGCACACCGGCACGGCGATCGCCGGGCCGACGGCGATCGTCGCCGCAGCACCGCTCGACCGTCTGCCGGTCTTCGTACGGGGAGGGTCGATCATCGTGATGGAGAGTGCCCGCCAGTCGACCGCCTTCGACGGAGACGGTGTGTTGCGGCTATTGGTCGCCCCCGACCGCGAAGGCCGCGCGGCCGGAGAACTCTACTGCGATGCCGGCGAGGGGCACGACCATCGTGACGGATCGCTGTGGAGGGCACGGATCGAATGGTCCGACGGAACGCTGTCGGTAACGACGATCGATGGCGACCCAGCCTTCGCGCGGTGGAAGCGGGTCGCGCTCCACCCGATCGCCGGCGGCGTGGACGGCGCGCCGGTCGCGCAGGCGGATCTGCAACACCGAACAGAGCTTGCCGGGTAGCGTACGCGCGCAGGTGGCGCGGGCGCCGGCTATCGCCGCCGCCCCTATCGCTCTGCGATCGGCACGACCGATCGCGGCCCGCTTCCAGTGTAGAGCGCCTTCGGCCGGAAGAGGCGGTTGTCGCTGCGCTGCTCCAGGATGTGGCTCAACCACCCCGATGCCCGGCTGATCGCGAAGATCGGTGTGAACAGAATCGTCGGGATTCCGAGCAGCCGGTAGACCGCGCCCGAGAAGAAGTCGACGTTGGGGTAGATCGGCTTGCCCTTTTCCTCCATCCGTTCGCGGAAGGCGTGCTCGACCTCCTTCAGGATTTCGTAATACGTGAAGTCCTGCTTCTTCTCCGACAGCTGCTGGAGGTACTCCTCCATGACGATGGCGCGCGGGTCCTTTGCGCGATAGACGCGGTGACCCATGCCCATGATCTTGTCCTTGCGGTCGAGCGCCCTGTTGACCCACTCCTTGGCGTTATCGCGGGTCGCGATCGCGTCGACCATGTCCATGACCTTTTCGTTCGCGCCGCCGTGCAGGCTACCGAACAGCGCGCCGATCGCGGCCGACATCGAGCAGTAGCACGTGGACATCGTGCTTGCGACGACGCGTGCGGTGAACGTGCTCGCGTTGAAACCGTGCTCTGCGTGCAAAATCAGAGCCTTGTCCATCATCTCTCCCTCGTCGTCATCCGGCTCCTCGCCCCGCAGCAGATAGAGGAAGTTTGCACCGTGCGACAGGTCGCGTCGGGGAACCAGGTAATCTTTTCCGTCGCGGACTCGCTGGTAGGTTGCGACGACGGTCGCGATTTCCGAAATCTGATGGAGCGTATCGCGACAGTTGCAGTGCGGGCCATGGTGGATGCGGTGTTCGACGTAGCTCGATACGTACGAGATCACCGACTGCAGCAGTTCCATAGGATGCGCGCTCGCCGGGAAGTCGCGTACCATCGCGACCACGGGCTCGGGCAGATCGCGGGAGTTCCTCATCTTCGCCGAAAACACAGCGAGTTGATCGCGATTGGGCAGCTCTCCGTAGAGCAGCAGGTACGTCACCTCTTCGAACGTGCACGACGCGACAAGCTCGGTGATCGGGTAGCCCAGGTAGTAGAGCTGCCCGTTCTCACCGTCAACCTTGCAGATCCGGCTCTCCGCGGCGATAACGCCCTCGAGCCCTTTTGCGTAACTCACTTCAGCCATCTTCCTCTCCTCAACGACTGTGTATCGATCTGCCGTCGACGGCCATCGCGGCCTCCTTGACGACTTCAGCAAGCGTCGGGTGCGCGTGCGTAGTCCGCGCGATGTCCTCCGCGCTTCCTCCAAACTCCATGACCGTGACAATCTCACCGATCAGGTCGCTCGCCCACGGTCCGACGATCTGCGCACCGAGCACCGCGTCGGTCCGCTCGTGCGCAAGGATTTTCACGAATCCCGCCGGCGCGTCCATCGCAAGCGCGCGGCCGTTCGCACCGAAGCTGAATACTCCCTTGCGGAACGGGACGCCTTCCTTTCCAAGCTCTTCCTCCGATCGCCCGACGCACGCCGCTTCGGGCCACGTGTAGACAACCCCGGGAATAGTATCATAGTTCACGTGTCCCGGTTTTCCGGCAATCACCTCCGCAACCGCGACCCCTTCCTCTTCTGCCTTGTGCGCGAGCATCGGTCCGTGGATGAGGTCTCCGATCGCGTAGATCCCCGATACCGATGTCTCGAACCGCGCGTTCACCGTGATTCGCCGGCTGCGCTCGTCGATCGCGATACCGGCCTCCTCGAGTCCGAGCCCATCGTAGAAGGGGCGTCGACCGACCGCGACCAGGATCCGGTCGGCCGGGAGCTCGCCGGAGGCGCCGTCCGGGGTCTCGACCGTCACCGATCGCTTGCCCTTCTTGCCGGAGACACCGGTGACTTTGTGCCCGAGCTTGAAATCGATGCCCTGCTTGCCCAGTTCGCGGCGCAGCGTCTTCGCGGCCTGTGCGTCCCATCCCGGCAGGATTTCGTCCATGATCTCTACGACCGTGACTTCAGAACCGAGCCTGGCCCAGACGCTGCCGAGCTCGAGCCCGATCGCCCCCGCGCCGACGACGACAAGCCGTTTTGGCACGGTCTCAAACGCGAGCGCCTCGGTCGACGACACGACCGTTTCGCCGTCGAACGGCATGAACGGGAGCTCGATCGGCACGCTGCCGGTTGCGAGTACGACGTGCGACGCGCTGATCGATGTCTCTCCGGCGTCGGTTGCGATCACTACCGTCCGGTCGGCAGACACGCGCGCTGCTCCGGTATGGAGCGCGATCTTGCGGCCCTTCACGAGCGCGGCTACGCCGCCGGTGAGTTTGTCGACGACCTGCTGCTTGCGCGCGTGCATCGTGTCCAGATCGAGCTTGACCGCGCCGGTGTCGATCCCGTGCTTGCCGAGTTCCTTCGTCGCCGCGTACAACTCGCTCGAGTCGAGCAGTGCCTTCGACGGAATACATCCGATATTGAGGCACGTGCCGCCGAGGGTTTCCCGCTTTTCGACGAGCGCCGTCGACAGTCCGAGCTGTGCAGCGCGTATCGCCGCGACGTACCCGCCCGGTCCGGCTCCGATGACGATCACGTCGTAAGTGTCCTGTGCCAAAACGTCTCCTTGCAGTATTCGTCGCCGCCGTTCCGTGTGCGGGGCACGACCGGCCGTCTACAGTCCGAGCAGAAGCCTGGTCGGGTCTTCGATGAGTTCCTTGATCTTGCCCAGGAAGAGAACGGCCTCTCTGCCGTCGATCATCCGGTGGTCGTACGTCAGCGCCGCGTACATCATCGGGCGCGCGAGGATCTGATCGGCGACGACGACCGGACGCTTTTCGATCGCGTGCATCCCCAGGACCGCCGTCTGCGGCGGGCTCGGGATCGGCGTCGACAGCAGACTGCCGAAGACACCACCATTGCTGATCGTGAACGTCGCGCCGACCATCTCATCGGGCTTGAGGCGCTTCGCGTTCGCACGATCGATGAAATCGATGATCTGCTTCTCTATCGACGCGAAATCTCTGGTCGCAACGTCCTTGATTACAGGAGTCAGCAAACCCTTCTCGCTCGACAGCGCAACGCCAATGCTGACGTAGTCGTTGTACAGCACGTCGGTGCCGTCGAGGTACGCGTTGACTTCGGGGTACGCCTCAAGCGCGCACTGCGCGGCCTTCACGAAGAAGCTCATGAAGCCGAGCCGCACTCCGTGCTGCGCGCTGAAGCTCTCCTTGTGCCGCGCGCGAATCTCCATCACCGCGGACATGTCGATCTCGTTGAAGGTAGTCACGTGAGCGGATGACTGCCGCGAGTAGACGAGGTTCTCCGCGATGCGCTTACGCAGGTTGCTCAACGGCACGCGTCGCTGCCGTTCATTGGTCGGCATCGACGGCGCGGACAGCGACCCGGTCGTCGAAGCGCGTTGCGCGGTCTCGGTCGGCTTGCGCGATCCCTCGCGCGCGACGGCGAGCGCGTCTTCCTTGGTTATCCGGCCGTCCTTTCCGGTTCCCGTGACCTTCGCCGGATCGACTCCGTGCTCGGCCACGACGCGTCGGACCGCGGGCGAAAGCGTTTCGGGGGCGCTCTCTTTCGACTCGTCGCCGGGTTCGGCGTCCTGGGTGATCCCGGACGACTCGGTGTCGATGCGCCCGACGACCTGGCCAACCGCTACTTCGTCGCCTTCCGACGCGCCGCGATGGAGCACGCCCGCGGCGGGGCTTGGAACGCCGAGCGTCGCCTTGTCGGTCTCGAGCTCGAATATCTCCTCACCCTCTGCGACGGTCGCGCCGTCGTCCTTCAACCACGCGGCAAGAATGCCGCTTGATATCGACTCACCGATCTCAGGTACCGCAATCTCTTTCTTCATTTCGTGTCCTCGGATCCAAAGCTATCCGCCAGAATCTGTTCAAGTTCTTCAGAGTGCTGCCGGTGCGATCCGGTCGCAGGGCTCGGGCACGGCGGACGCCCGACGTACTCGATCGGCCGATCGCCGACGTGTCTCTGAATCAGGTCACGGACGAAGAACCACGCACCATGATTCGTCGCCTCTTCCTGCACCCATTTCACACTTGCTCGATCGGGATACTCAGAGAGTATCCCCGCAAAGGTTTCGTCGTCAAACGGGTATATCTGCTCGAGTCTGATGATCGCGGTGTGCGAGTCGTCGATCTCGCGCCGACGCGCTTCGAGATCGTAGTATACCTTCCCAGAGCAGAACAGGATGTTGTCCACGACCTTGGGCGGTGCCGGATCATCGATAACGGTGCGGAACGCTCCGTCGGTGAAGTCCGAAGAGGCGGACACGCAGCCCTTGTGCCGCAGCAGGCTCTTGGGGGTCATCAGAATCAGCGGCTTGCGGAACTCCTGGAGCATCTGCCGGCGCAGCGCGTGAAAGTACTGCGCCGGAGTCGTCAGGTTGCATACCTGCATGTTCTCATCTGCGCACAGCTGCAGGAACCGTTCCAGATGCGCGCTCGAGTGCTCGGGGCCCTGTCCCTCGTACCCGTGCGGTAGCAGCATCACCAGACCCGAGGATCGGAACCACTTGCTCTCTCCGGCCGCGATGAACTGGTCGATCACGACCTGTGCGCCGTTGACGAAGTCACCGAACTGCGCTTCCCACAGCACGAGGATGTTCGGCTGCGCGAGCGAGTAGCCGTAGTCGAAACCGAGCACCGCGTACTCGGATAGCGGGCTGTCGTACACGCTGAAATCCGCTTGACGGCCGGCGAGCTTCTGGAGCGGGATGTGCGTCCTGGGCTTGTCGCTCTCCACGTCCCACCAGACAGCGTGACGCTGGCTGAACGTCCCGCGCCCCGAGTCTTCGCCGCTCAGGCGGATCGGGAACCCGTCAAGGAGCAGCGATCCGAACGCGAGGCTTTCGGCGAACGACCAGTCGATCCCGGTTCCGCCGTCCCATGCCTTGCGCCGGTCGTCGACGAAGCGCTTGAGCTTGGGGTGTATCGCAAACGCCTCGGGTATCGTCGTCAGGCCGTCGGCAACGATACCAAGACGGTCAGCCTCGACCGACGTGGCGACCGGCGTGAACGAAAAACCGCGGCGGAACCGCTTCCATTCACCGGTCTCGAACGAGTCGTCCATGTTTGGCTTCTGACCGGCCCGGGCCTTGTCGAGCTCTTCCTTCAGCACGCTTCGGTACCGCTCCCGGAACGCATTCTGGTCGTCGCGAGAGAAAGTTCCTTCTTGGTTCAACCGGTCGCCATAGATCGTCGCGACGCTCGGGTGCGCCTTGATCAGCTTGTACATGATCGGATGGCTGAACGACGGTTCGTCCGCCTCGTTGTGCCCGAGCCTGCGATAGCACTGGATGTCGACGACCGCGTCGTACCCGAACTTCTGGCGGTAGCGCAGCGCAAGGTCGATCCCGCGAACCACAGCCTCA
>SKVA01000139.1 GCA_007129695.1 Spirochaetaceae bacterium
CCTTGACGAGGTTCAGCGCATCCCCGATCTGCTGAACGAGGTACATGCGCTGATCGAGGGTTCCGGAACACGGTTCATTCTCTCCGGATCGAGCGCGCGCAAGCTCAAACGTGGGGGCGCGAACCTACTGGGCGGCCGCGCGCTGATGCGCTACCTCCACCCGTTCACGGTGAAGGAGCTGGAGGAGCCTGGGACCGAGGCCTTCGATCTGGAGCGCGCGCTCCTATTCGGTACGCTCCCGCCGCTGCTCGGACTGTCGAACCGCGACGCGGCGGACACGCTCAAAGCGTACGTCGAGGTCTACCTGAGAGAGGAGATCCAGCTTGAGGCGCTCGTCCGCAACATTGGTGGATTCACCCGATTTCTGGACCTGAGCGCCGCGTACGCGGGCGAGATTCTCAACTTCAACTCGATCGCGAAGGAGTCCGGACTGCCGCATCGGACTGTCCAGTCGTACTTCGAGGTACTCGAGGACACGCTCATCGCGATCCGCCTCCCAGCGTGGAGGAAGAGCCCGACGAAGCGGCTCGTCGGACATCCAAAGGTATACCTCTTCGATAACGGTGTGACGAACGCACTGTGCCATCGGCTCGGCTCCGAGCCTGAGCCGTCGGTCCGCGGGCGGCTCTTCGAACAGTTCATGATCCAAGAGACGCGTCGCCTACTCGACTACGCGGGCGAGGACGAGCGGATGTTCTACTGGCGGACGAACAACGGAGCGGAAGTCGATCTGATCGTCGAACTGGCGGGCACGCCGGTGCTTGCCGTAGAGTTCAAGAGTCGGCCGGTCATCGACGGCGCCGACCTGAGCGGTCTGCGTTCATTCCACGACGACAATCCGAGCGTTCGGTGCATCGTCGTGTGCACGGCCGCGGAGCCGTGGCGACTCGACTTCGTAACCGTCCTACCGTGGCGCTTGTACCTGGACGGGCTCGATTCGCGCGACTTGCTGTCCTGAACGTGCGTCCGACTGCACGCGTCGACCTACACCCGGAACGCATCGATGCCGAGCGTGTCGGCCAGGCGGTGCCAGCGGCGCCGGTGCGAGCGATGCGTGATCATCGGACGGAACCCCAGCCGATGGTACGTCTTGAGCGCGGGCGCGCGAGGGTCGTCGGTCGTGAGCCAGCACGATGGGCACCCGCGATCGCGGAAGCTGTGGAGCACCGCGAGTGAGACCCAGTATCCCAGGCGGTGCCCGGCGTGCGAAGGCCTCACGCCGACGTAGTGCACGTACCCTTCGTCGTTCGCGCCAAAGGCTCCGGCAGTCGCGCACGCGACGCCGTCGGGGTCGTCGATGAAGAAGAGCCGCTCGGGCGAGTAGCCGCCGCGCCCCTCGATCCGGGTGCGAAAATCGTCGGCCGTCAGCGACTCCTCGAACGATTCGCCGATGATCGCGCACCACGCTTCGGCGTCGCTCGCATCTCCGCGCGCGCAGCGCAGCGTGTAGCCGGCGGGCAGGTCGAGCGGTGGGAGCGCGTCGAACCCGACGCGCCTCATGTGGAGCTGCGGGCTGGTGGGCAGCTCGGCGTCGGGTCCACCGGCCCAGTCGGGGAGCCGGTCGGCGAGCGAGTCGCGCCAGTGGAGAAGTTCCGACCGGCAATCGGGAGCCGCGACGGCGGACCGGTCGATCCGCGCCAGGACTTCGGCGAGCGCGGCCGTTCCGCGGCCGACGGGTGCGTCGTCGATGAGCCGGACGGCATCGGTCACCGCGCGCGCGACAAAGCTCAGTCGGTCGATCAGCCGGTCGGCCCGGCTCAGGATCGCCTCCGGTTCGCAAGCGTCGTCGAAGAGCAGCGCGCCATGGCGTGCTTCCTGCCAGATGTCGGCTGCGTCCAGGAGACGTGTCATCGTATCGGTGAAGGTGTCGGGCGCGGCGTCCCGAGCGTCGAACCCGCCGAACGCGAGCGTTCGCGGGTCGTAGGGCCCCGGCATGAAGGTATCGTCGCGGTACCGGTCGCGCTCGGCCCGGCTCCGGAAGTCGGGCACCGGCTGCGGCCGGCCGCCTTCGACCGCCGACCGGTACGCCTGGATACCCGGGAGCGTTACGTCGGCTGCGCGGTACACGTCGAAGGGCCCGACGACGCCGTTGAGGATCTGGTTCGCGAAGTGGTAGAGCGTCCAGAAGTCGCCACCGCCGTGTCCGGTCTTCTCGGCCAGTGTGTCGAGCGGATCGACCGGTGGTTCGACGACGAAACCGGGGCTGTGTCCCCGCCCGCCCGGACGGATCCGGAGCGTCCGGTCGTGGTAGTCGCTGGCGGCGCGCGTCCCCCACAGGCGCTGCACGTCGGAGTCGAGCGTCGACGACCCCATCAGGTTGCGCATCACGCCGCCGTTTCCGAAGCGCACCAGACTCGCGGCCATACCGGAAAGGCCGTCGGGCGGGTCGATCAGGTGCCCGGGCAGCCTGACCGATCCCGGGAGCGCGACGACCTCGGCCGGCCGCTCGCCGGTTATCACCATGACCGGCCCGATCGAGTGCGTGCAGTAGTAGTGCCACGGGAGCCAGCTCCGCCACGCGTGCACGGTATGACCGGGTACAACCGGGGTGCGGTCGATGTAGGTGTACGCCAGGTGGAGGCAGTCGTGCACGTACGAGTACTCGGCGTACTGGAGGTCGCCGAAGAAGCCCTCCGACCAGCGTCTGGCCAGGTAGCGGTTGACCCGCGTGTACGGGTAGTTCTCCGCCAGCTGGTAGATCCGCCCGGACGACTCGACCGCCTCGACCAGCCGCACGCCGTCGGCGCACGTAAAGAACGCGGTGACCTCGCTCAGCACGTGCTTCCCGGCGGCGAGCGCCGCGATGACATGCTCCGCGTGGTTCGGGAGATACGTCGCAACGAGCACGGCGTCGATGTCCCACGACAGGAAGGTCTCGGCGTCTGCAGTCACCGGCCCGTCAGGAACGGCTCGGCGAAACGCCTCCTGGAAATGCGGGTTCGTGTCGCACCCGGCGACGACGTCGATGTTGACCGCGCGCGCGGCGCCGATAATGTCGAGTCCGCGCCCGAGACCCCACACCCCCATGCGGATGCGTCGGTCGGTGGGGAATACTATGTCTTCGCTCGTCATTCCGGTCCTCCATGGCGGGCTTGATTCGATCGGCTCGGTCGCCCATGATGAACGCGAACGACGGCGTTCGCAAGGGGGTTCGCATGAGTATCCAGACAACCGTAGTCGGCAGCTATCCGGTTCCCGAGTGGCTGAAGATGTATCCGTCACGGCCGAACCTGCGCGACGCGATCCTGGCGGTACTCAAGACGCAGGAGCTCGCCGGGATCGACGTGATCACCGACGGCGAACTGTCGCGGTGGGACGTCAACCATCCCGACACGAACGGTATGATCGAGACGTTCATCGCGCCGCTCGACGGTGTGAGGACCCGGCTGTCGCGCCGCGAGGTCGAGGAGTTCCGCTCGCTCCCGGGGATGGAGTTCCGCGCGAGGCCCGCGGGGATCGTCGAATCGGAGATCGGCGAAGGGATGCTCGACCTGATCGGCGACTGGCGGTTCATCAAGGGGCTCGCGGCGCGGCTGAAGTTCACCGTGACGTCGCCGTACATGCTCGCGAAGACGCTCGTCGACCACCACTACCGTGACATCCGCGCGCTCACGCACGCGATCGCGACCGCGCTGTCGACGCAGGTCGCCGCCATCGACGCGCCGATCGTTCAGGTGGACGAGGCAAACCTCCCCGGTCATCCCGACGACGCCGACTGGGCGCACGAACCGATCAACGTCGTGCTCGATGCGATCGCAGCCGGGCAGGGACGCGGGATGCACTTCTGCTTCGGCAACTACGGCGGCCAGAGCATCCAGCGCGGCACCTGGGACACGCTGATCGCGTTCTTCAACAACCTCCACCTGGACCACCTGGTCCTGGAGTTTGCTCGCCGCGGCTACGATGAGATTGACCGATTCAAGGAGCTTCGCCCCGACATCCACCTGGGAATCGGCGTGATCGACATCAAGGATAAAGAGGTCGAGTCGCCCGACCTGGTCGCGAAACGCATCGACGACGCGGTCAGACTCCTTGGTCCCGACCGGGTCCGCTGGGTCCACCCCGACTGCGGCTTCTGGATGCTCCCGCGCAGCGTAGCCGACCGCAAGATGGCCGCGCTGGTAGCCGGTCGCGACCTGTTCACAGGGAAATAGGCACAGACGATGGTACGCATCGGACTGTACGGCAACAACGGGCACCAGCTGCCGACCGACGGCGGCGATAGATCGTGGACGGATCGTGGCGCGGTTGTCGCAGTCGCGGGGTTTGCCGCGAAAGACGCGGCGGCGGCGCGACACTACGACACGCTCGACGGGATGCTTGCGGACCCGGACATCGATCTGGTGTCGCTCTGCTCTCCGCGGAGAGCCGATCAGGCCGCCGACGCGATTCGCTGCATGGAGGCCGGGAAACACGTGCTCGCGGAGAAGCCGTGCGCGTTCAACGAGGGAGACCTGGACCGGATCATCCAGACGGCGGGACGAACGGGGCGCGTGTTCCACGAGATGGCGCCGACGATCGTCGAGGAGCCGTACGCAACGATCGCGGCGGTCGTGCGTGAGGGCCGGATCGGATCGGTCGTCCAGGTATACGCGCAGAAGTCGTACCCGTGGACGACTTCGCGACCGCGTGACGAGGCGGTCGACGGGGGACTGCTCAGGCAAGCCGGTGTCTATCTCTATCGGTTCGTCGAACACATCGCCGGAATCCGGGTCGTCGAGACTGCGGCGTACGAGTCACGCGTGGGATCGCACGACTCGACCAGCCAGTGCCGACGCGCCGCGTCGGTCATCATGAGGCTGGAAAACGGTGGCGTCGCGTCGGGCGTCGCGAACTACTGCACCCCTGCCCCTCCCGACTGGAGTCGGTGGGGGTACGAAACGCTGCGCGTCTTCGGTGAGCACGGGTTGGTCGAGTCGATCAACTACGGTCAGGTGCTGCGCATCGTCATCACCGAAGGCGGGGTGTCCGACATCGTTCCCGCAGCGATCCCGGACCCCGCACGCTCCGCCGACCAGTTCCTCCTCCACGTCCTGCGCGAGATCGAAGGCGACGAGAAGCCGCTCATGTCGATCGACGCGGAGCTGCACCCCACGCGGATGGTCAACCGCGCCAAAGCCGCCGCACAATAGCGCTTGTCATTTGTTCAATTTCGATTAGAATAGTGCCAATTCACCGCAGTGCCTGCGGAACCTGTTCGTATGGAGGGAGTCATGTCTGACGAAGTCACGAAAGAGGGGCTGAGCGGCAAGGTCGTCGTGCTGGGGCTCCAGCACACCTTTGTCATGTTCGGAGCGACCGTCCTGGTGCCGATACTCACCGGGCTGGACATCGGCGTCACGCTGTTCGCCGCGGGCGTCGGAACGCTCCTGTTCCACGTGGTCACCAAGTTCAAGGTGCCCGTCTTCCTGGGGAGCTCGTTCGCGTTCCTGCCGGCGCTGTTCGTGATCGGCTCGACCGAGGGGTTACCGTACGCGCTCGGCGGTATACTGGTAGCGGGTCTCCTCTACATCGTCGTCGCGATCATCTTCAACTTCGTGTCGATCGACGTGCTGCACCGGATTCTGCCACCGCACGTCACGGGCCCCGTCATCATCCTGATCGGCATCATTCTGGCCCCGGTCGCGATCCTGAACTCGGTCGACGGGTACGTCGGTAACGTTCAGGCGCAGATCGGCATCCTTGGGTGCTGGCTGGTCGCGTTCTTCACGTTCGCGGTCGGCATCGTCGTGAAGGTCGCGTTCCCGAAGTGGCGCCTCAACTTTCTGTCGCTGCTACCCGTCCTGATCGCAATCGTCGCAGGCTATGTACTCTCGATTATCATCGGTGTTGTCGACTTCTCATCTGTCCGCGAGGCCGCGTGGATCGGTCTTCCGGCCTTCACGCTTCCGCGCTTCTCGATGACCGCGATCAGCTTCGCGGTACCGATCGCGATCGTGACGATGGTCGAGCACTTCGGTGACATCCTGGCGATCGGTAACGTCGTCGGCAAGGACTTCCTGAAGGACCCGAAGATCTCGCGCACGCTCCTTGGTGACGGTATCGCGACGTCGCTGTCTGCGCTGATCGGTGGCCCCGCGAACACGACCTACAGCGAGAACACCGGCGCGATCGCGCTGACCGGCGTTCACAACCCTGCGGTCATGCGCGTCGCAGCGGTCTTCGCGATCCTGATCTCCTTCGTTCCGAAGTTCAACGCGATCATCGGGACGATCCCCGCGCCGGTCATCGGCGGTATCTCGATCCTGCTCTTCGGTATGATCTCGGCGATCGGCGTGAAGAACATGGTCGACGCGCGCGTCGACATGGGCGACCCGAAGGTCCTGATGATCGTGGCGGCGATGATGGTGCTCGGACTTGGCACCGGCGCGATCGCGGGCCTGGTCGGCGGCGATGCTGCCGGCGCATCGATCGCCTTCGGCAACTTCAACATCGGCGGACTCGGCCTTGCCGCAATCGTCGGTATTCTTCTGAACCTGATCATCAACTTCAAGCAGGTGAAGAAAGAGGCCTGAAGCGCTGCGCGCAGAGGCGCGGAGACGGCAGAGAGCCCGGTGAGAACTCGGGCAAGAGCCCGGTGAGAGCCGGGCTCTTTCTTTTGGGGGACGAGTGACGGGTGAAGTAGTCGCGCGCGGGACGCGGTTCCCGCTCCGCGCGACCGGACGCGTCTATTCCACGCACGACCGCGCGATCAACGTCGCCGTCGACGGTCGAGACGACCTGACGGCGCTGATCATCGACCCCGCGGACATGACGGTCGCGTCGCTCTGCATCCGACCGACCACGGCGTGCCGCAGCGGCATTCTGCCGTCGGTCGCGCGTGGCGAGTCGGTCAGCATCGGCGCGACCAGGATCCAGATCGGCAACGCTCCGATCGACCTGACCGGAACTCCGCCGTCGCCGTTCACCGGCGAGATCGCTCGCGCAGGAGCAGTCGTCGCTCGTCGGATCTCTGCGACGCTTCCGGCTCTGCTGTCGGCGATCGCGGCCGAGGGCGCCGGCGCGGGATTCACGCCGATCGCCGCGGCGATTGCGAGGACCGATGCGTTCGCAAAGCCGCTATCGGACGGGGGCCCGTTCGCCGCGGCCGCGTGGGACGCGCTCGGTCAGGCAGGTCGCCCGTGCCGTGCGGTGCCGGCCGGGCTCATCGGACTCGGCGAAGGATTCACGCCGTCGGGCGACGACTTTGTCGTCGGCTTCCTGGCGACGCGACGACTGCTGGGCGCGGACGGCCCCGGTGCGGATAGCGCGTCCAATGCGGCCACCGTCCGCGACCGTCTGAGCACGACGACGCGGCCAGGAGCGTCGCTGCTGCTGCACGCGATCGACGGGTGCTTCCCGACGTACCTGTGCACGTTCGCGGCGTCGTTCGCCGAGCTACTCGCTGAGTCGGAGGCCGAAGCATCCGGCATCGCGACGCGAGTCCGGGGGATCGTAGCCGCGGCCGCGACCCACGGCGCCAGTTCAGGACTCGACGCGCTCACGGGGTTCGCGTACGCACTGATGACGGAGCTGTAGGCGCGGACCGGACGTCAGTAGCGAAGCCGACTTGACAACTCCAGATTCCCGGTTCATCGTTGAACCCTTCGAGGGGGGATAATGAAACGAGTCATCGTCCGCAAGGACGCCTACTACGACTCAGTCTTTCTGATGCTGATCAGCACCGACGTCAAGAAGCTTCCCGGTATCGACGAGGCCGTGGTCGCGATGGGCACCGAGATGAACCGCGACCTCATCGCGGGGATGGGACTGTCGAACGACGACATCGCGGGTGCGACTGCGAACGACCTGATCATCGCGGTCGACGCGACCGACGATGAGGCCGCCGACGCCGCGGGCGCAAAGGTCGACGAGCTCCTTCAGAAGAAGTCGCGCGGCGACGGCGGCACCGGCTACCGCCCCGGAAGCTTCGCGGGCGCGCTTCAGGCGGCCCCCGACGCGAACCTCGCGATCGTGTCGCTACCGGGACAGTTCGCCGCGCGCGAAGCGCGAAAGGCACTGACCGCCGGACTGCACGTGATGCTCTTCAGCGACAACGTATCGGTCGACCAGGAGGTGTCGCTCAAGAAGCTCGCGGTGCAGAAGGGACTCCTGATGATGGGCCCCGATTGTGGCACCGCGATCATCAACGGCGCGCCGATCTGCTTCGCGAACGTCGTACCGCGCGGACCGATCGGGATCGTCGCCGCATCGGGCACGGGGCTCCAGGAGGTCAGCTGCGCGATCGCGAAGGCCGGTAGCGGCGTAAGCCAGGCGCTCGGGACCGGGGGCCGCGACATCAAAGAGGAGGCGGTCGGCGGGTTGATGATGCTCCAGTGCATCGCCGCGCTCGGATCCGACCCCGCGACCGACGTCATCGTCGTCGTGTCGAAGCCGCCGAAGGCGTCGCTGACGCCGCGGGTGATCGACGCGCTCAACGCAACGGGTAAGCCCGCTGTCGTCCACTTCGTCGGCACGAAGGCCGCCGCGGACGACGGGAGGATTCGCTACGCGGGCAACCTCACCGACGCGGCGCGGATCGCGGTTGCGATCGCGACCGGTGGTTCAAGCGCCGCGGGCGGGGTCAACGCCAGGGGTGCTGCTTCCACGGCCGGCGACTTCGACGCCCCGACGGCACAGATAGACGCGATCGTCGAGCGCGAGCGCGCTGGTATAGCGGCCGGACAGAAGTACCTGCGCGGACTCTTTGTCGGCGGTACGCTGACC